>CAXTDP010000178.1:0-9141 GCA_964242295.1 uncultured Acetobacteraceae bacterium
GTCCCGTATCGCGGGAAACGCAACGAACCCGCCTGGGTCGCCAAGACTGCCGCGGTGCTGGCCGAGGTGCGGGGGATGCCGCCCGAGGCGCTGGCCGGCTTGACGACCACGAACTTCCGCCGCCTGTTCGCACGTACGGCTTAGGGGTGCTGCGCGTCACCATCCTGGGATGCGGCGGGTCCGCCGGTGTCCCGCAGCTTGGTGGCGCGGACGGCCGCGGCGATTGGGGCGCCTGCGATCCGAACGAGCCGCGCAACCGCCGCACCCGGTCCAGCATCACCATCGAGGGACCCGGCGGCGAGCGGCTGCTGGTGGACACGTCGCCCGACATGCGCCAGCAGTTGCTGGACTGCGCCGTGCCGCGGGTGGATGCAATCCTGTTCACCCATGCCCATGCCGATCATGTCCTGGGCATTGACGACGTGCGTATCCTGAACCGCATTGCCGGGCGCCCGCTGGACGCCTATGCGACCGAGCGCACGTTAACGGAACTGGACAAGCGGTTCGACTATGCGTTCCAGCCCTGGACGCCGCCGTATTTCTTCCGGCCGGTGCTGGTGCCGCGGCAGGTTGCGGCTGGCGATACGGTCGAGACGGCCGGACTGAGCGTCAGGCTGTTCGAGCAGGACCACGGCTTCCTGCCGACGCTTGGCCTGCGCGTGGGCGGCTTCGGCTATTCGACCGATGTGGCCGTGCTGGACGACGCAGCGTTCGAGGCGCTGGCCGGCGTGGACACCTGGATTGTGGACTGCTTCCAGCGGCAGTCGCACAAGACCCACGCCAACCTGAAGCAAGTGCTGGCCTGGACGGATCGGCTGCAGCCACGGCGCGTCGTGCTGACGCACATGGGCTACGACGTGGACTGGGCGTGGCTGACCGCCCAACTGCCACCAAACGTCCAGCCCGCCCATGACGGCCTGGTCCTAGAGGTGCCGGAATGAAGCCGACCCCACATTCCCAAGGTTATGGACACATGATTTTCCATAATCTTCATTCTGCGTCTTATGAGTGTGGGAGGATGGGGCGTGGCTGACACGTCACTGGCCCAGGCCGAACTCGCCCGCCTCCTCGACGTCATGGCCCGGCTCCGCAACCCGACCGACGGCTGCCCGTGGGACCAAGTGCAGACCTTCGAGACCATCGCACCCTACACGATTGAGGAAGCCTACGAAGTCGCCGACGCCATCGCCCGGCACGATATGGCGTCGCTGCCGGATGAGCTGGGCGACCTCCTGCTGCAAGTCGTCTATCACGCCCGCATGGCCGAGGAAGCCGGCGCCTTTGCGTTTGCCGACGTGGCGCGCGGCATCGCCGACAAGATGATCCGTCGCCATCCCCTGATCTTCGCCACCGGCACGGACGCCCACGCTGGGGACACCGGCCCTGCTGGAGATTACGAGGCGCAAAAGCAGGCCGAGCGTGCGGCGCGGCAGCAATCCGGCGTGCTGGATGGCGTGACCGCCGGCCTACCGGCGCTCACCTTGGCCGAGAAGCTGACCAGCCGCGCGGCCCGTGTCGGCTTCGACTGGCCCGACCCGCCCGCTGTCCTGGCCAAGCTGGATGAGGAAGTCGCCGAGTTGCAGGCCGAGCTGCCCGGTGCCGACCCGGCCCGCATCGCCGACGAGATGGGCGACTTGCTGTTCGTCGCCGCCAACCTGGCGCGCAAGCTGGGCGTGGACCCCGAGGCGTGCCTGACCGCGGCCTGCACCAAGTTCAGTCGCCGGTTCCGCTTTGTCGAGGACCGGCTGGCTGACGCCGGGCTGCTGCCGGCTGACGCATCGCTGGACCAGATGGAAGCCCATTGGGCCGAAGCCAAGGCCGCCGAACGATAGCGGGCCTACGGCGCCTGCCGCAGGTGATGGTCCAGGAAGGCCAGCACGACGCGTCCATATCCCACGGGATCGAACCGTTGCAGGTCTTCGTGCCCGGCGCCCGGTACCGCCCAGAACGTGCCCGGCGCCCACAGGTGGGCAAACAGATCCTGCGACTCCGCCAGCGTGGTGCGGTCATCCGCGGTTCCCGCCGCCACGAGGACGGGCACCCTCACCTCGCCGATCCGGTCCACCGGCCGCAACTCAGCCGGCCGTACGCCCAGAATTGGCGGCAGCAGCAGCTTGAACAACGGCCCCAGCACTGGCACAGCGACCGGCCCGACGCTGCCGCCCAGCGCGGCCCGCAGGCGGTTGGCCAACGCGGCGTCTATGTCGGGGTAAACCGACTCCAGCACCAGCGCGTCCACGTCCAGCGGCTCCGGCCCCAGCAATGCCGTGGCGCCGCTCAGGGAAATGCCGAGTGCGCCCACCCGCTCGCCAGGCGCCCGATCCCGCGCGAAGCCAACGGCAGCCGCGGCATCCAGCGCTTCCAGCTTGCCGAAGGTGATCCTCCGCCCAGTGCTCTCGCCATGCGCCTGGAAGTCGAACAGCAGGACGGCAGTGCCCCGGTCGGCCAGCAGCCGCGCGCGCCGGACCATTTCAAGCCGGTTGCTGTGGACGCCGTGCATCAACACGACCGCCCCGGCGCCGCTGCGACCCGGCAGCCACCAGCCCTGCAGCAGCGAGCCGCTTGCCGACTGTATGCCGAACTTGCTCGGCAGCGTTCAGGATGTCGGGCGGCGGCCTGATCACCGCGCGGCTTGGGGCAGACAGCAGCAGGCCCACCAGCAGCACGGCCCCGGCCAGCCCGGCAGCAGCGGTGCCGACCAGCAACACGAGCGCTGTAATAGGATATTGCTTGAGGAGCCGGCATGCACGCCAGGGACGGGAACGACTTACGATGCTTGCGCCCGCCAGGTAAATTGTTACGTTATCGTTTCATTTAGGTGAGTTTAAAGGCGTAAGCAATCCCAACAGGACCGGCTTGGGTCAGAAATGCTGGCCGAGGGTGCAGCCGGCTAGCCCAACGATGCTCCGCTTGCCTCCAGGCGCGAAAACAACGCTTCTTGCAAGGCCAGCCCGCTTTCCCGGTTGGGCGCCAGCACCAGCCCGCCACCTGTATGCTCCGCCCGGTAAGGGCTGCCGTCCAAACGGGCCGACCAGCCGCCGGCCTCCTGATGCAGCAGCCACCCCGCCGCGTGATCCCACGGCAACAGACGGTGATACACCGAGAAATGGCAGTGCCCCGCCGCCATCATGCGATACTGGTGCGCAGCGCAGCGGTAGTCCCAGGCAGCGGCGACACGCGGCAGATTGCGGCACACCACCGCCTGTTGCGCGGTGGGCATGTAGCGCCATGACACCGACCCGGCCATCTGCCCAACCGGCACCGGCGCCGCAACGCGCAACGGCGAAATATGTCCTGTGGCGGACTCCATCCACGCCCCCTCCCCGCGCAACGCGAGCGCGGTGTCGTCGCCGACGGGATTATGGATCGCGCAGCCGACCAGCTCGCCCCGCCGGGTCACGGCGACGATCACGCCAAATAGCGGGAGCCCGGCGCAGAAGTTCGCGGTTCCATCTATCGGGTCCACGATGAAGCAAAGATCGGCGCCCCCGATCGCATGCAGCAGGCGAGGATCGCGCGTCGCTCCCTCCTCCCCGACCACGGCGCAGCCCGGGAACAGGCGGTGCAGACCGGTGGACAGCCGCACCTCCGCCTGCTCGTCGGCGACGGTGACCAAATCGAGCGGCCCGGACTTCGTTTGCACGTCGCCAGGCAACAGGGCGCGGAACCGCGGCATGATCTCGGTGCGGGCTACGGCGCGGACAAGCTGCAGGACCTCCGCCAGATCCGCCCGCGTCACGACTCCCGCTCGAACCGGGCGCGGTCGGCCGGCAGCATCCGGACCTGGACGTGTATGCCGCTGTCGTCGTCGCGGCGGTCCAGCACCTCGCCGTGCTCATAAAGCCAGGCAATGCGCGCCCCATCCGAGGACGGCAGGTGATAGTCCGCCATCTCCATCCCCGCGGAAAGCCGAACGTCTATCGCCCGCAGCAAATCCGGCAGCCCGTCGCCGGTGATGGCGGACACCGGGATGCAACCCTCCCGCACCGGCACATTGGCGGCGCCGCCCATCAGGTCGGCCTTGTTCAGCACCTCCAGGGTGCGGGATGGCCAGCCCGCGTCCAGTGCGCCATCCTTGACCATGCCATCGAGCACGGCCACGACGTCCGCCCGCTGCGCCGCCGTGTCCGGGTGCGCCACGTCGCGGATGTGGAGGATCACGTCGGCCTCGCTGACTTCTTCCAGCGTGGCACGGAATGCCTCGACCAGCTCGGTCGGCAGGTCGCTGATGAAGCCCACCGTGTCCGACAAGATGACCCGGCGGCCAGAGGGCAGGCGCAAGCCGCGCATCGTCGGATCCAGCGTGGCAAATAGCTGATCCTGCGCATGAACCTCGGCGCCGGTCAGCGCATTGAACAGGGTGGACTTGCCGGCGTTGGTGTAGCCCACGAGCGCGATCACCGGATGCGGCACCCGCGCCCGGGCGCTGCGATGCAGGCTGCGGGTGCGCCGCACGCCTTCCAGGTCCTTCTTCACCCGGACGATGCGGTCGCCAATCAAGCGGCGGTCGGCCTCGATCTGGGTTTCGCCAGGGCCACCCAGGAAGCCGAAGCCACCGCGCTGCCGCTCAAGGTGGGTCCAGGACCGGACGAGGCGGCTGCGCTGGTATTCCAGGTGCGCCAGCTCGACCTGCATGGCGCCCTCCTTGGTGCGGGCGCGCTCGCCGAAGATGTCCAGGATCAAGCCGGTGCGGTCTATGACCTTGCATTCCCAGGCGCGTTCCAGGTTGCGCTGCTGCACCGGGGTCAGTTGGGCGTCCACGATGGCGACGGTCACCTGCTCGCCGGCGATGGCTTCGCCGAGAGAGGCGATCTGCCCCTGTCCCAGCAGCGTCGCGGACCGCCGGGTGCGGAGCGGGACGGTCGAGGTGTGGACGACGACCAAGCCGATGGATGCCGCCAAGCCGACCGCTTCCGCCATCTGCGCCTCGGCGGCACGGCTGGCGTCCTGGCGGCCCGGCTTTTCCCAGGGAAGGATGACGGCCGCGCGCGTGGGCGCGGCCGCAGTCTCAATCCGCGCTGCCAGGGACCGCCTCCTGCATCCTTGGGGCGTCCATCCCGCCTTCGGACTTCGCCCCGTCGAACAGCATGATGGGAGCGCCAGGCATGACGGTGCTGATAGCATGCTTGTAAACAAGCTGGGTGTGCCCGTCCCGGCGGAGCAGGACGGAGAAGTTGTCGAACCAGGTGATGATGCCCTGCAGCTTCACCCCGTTCACGAGGAACACCGTAACCGGCGTCTTGGCTTTGCGCACATGGTTCAGGAACACGTCCTGGACGTTCTGCGGTTTATCTGTGGCCACGTTCGTGTCCTTGTTGTTGTCGCCGCAGACGGCAGCAAGAAATGGGCCGCCGCATGGCGAGGGTCGTCGTCCCCGCGCATATGGGCCATTCCGAGCAGGGTATCAACGCCGCGTGTCTAGCTCCCTCTCCCTCCGGGAGGGGTTAGGGTGAGGGAAGCCGCAAGGCCGTTCTTTCCAGAAGAAAGACAGTGCACGCGCTGAAAATGCAAATGCGCGCCGTTTCCCTCACCCCGACCCTCTCTCGGAGGGAGAGGGAGCAGGCATCAATTCGCCAGCACGTGCCGCGAGAACAGGTTGAACAGCTTGCGCGTCACCGGCCCCGGTGTGCCGTCACCGACCGGCTTGCCGTCCACCGCCAGCAGCGGCTTGACGAAGCTGGTCGCGCTGGTCAGGAACACCTCCGGCGCGGCGCGCAGCTCGGCCTCGCTGAACCCGCGCTGCTCGACGGCGACGCCGGCCTCAGCCATCACCGACAGCAGCGCGTCACGGGTGCAGCCCGGCAGGATGTCGTTGGCAAGGTGCCGGGTGCATGCAGCCCCCTGCCCGTCCACGATCCAGATGCTAGTCGCCGCCCCCTCCGTCACCATGCCGTCGCGGATCAGGATGGCTTCGGCCGCTCCTTGCTGCCGCGCGGCTTGCCGGGCCAGGACATTGGGCAGCAGGCCCGTGCTCTTGATGTCGCAGCGTGCCCAGCGCTCGTCGGGATGGGTGACCGCCGTGCCGCCCCAGCCATCCAGGGTGGCCGGAAACGGCGGGGTCCGGCGTATGGTGACGACCAGCGTGGGCGGGACCGCCTGCGTGGGGAACGCGTGGTCCCGGGGCGCCACGCCGCGCGTGACTTGCATATACAGCAGGCCATCCCGCAGCCGGTTGCGCCGGGCAACCTCCTGCAGCACGTGCAGCATGGCGGCTCGGCCCATCGGCGGCTCGATCCGCACCTCCCGCAACGACCGTTCCAACCGGGCAAAGTGCCGGTCCAGGTCCACATACCGCCCGCGGCAGAGATACAGCACCTCGTAGATGCCGTCCGCGAACTGATATCCCCGGTCCTCCACGTTCACGCTGGCGTCGCGC
Source organism: uncultured Acetobacteraceae bacterium (assembly GCA_964242295.1). GTDB lineage: Bacteria > Pseudomonadota > Alphaproteobacteria > Acetobacterales > Acetobacteraceae > DASWOJ01. Next base: position 6,377 of record CAXTDP010000178.1, read on the forward strand.
TGCGGCAGGTAGCGTCCGTTGACGTAGGCGACGCGGCTCATGCACCACCCAACCTATGCACCGCGGTCGTCCGAGTTGACGCCGAGCTGCTTCAGCTTGCGGTGCAGCGCGCTGCGCTCCATGCCCACAAACCCGGCGGTTCGGCTGATGTTGCCGCCGAAGCGCAACAGTTGCGCCTGCAGATACTGCGTCTCGAACAGGTCCCTTGCTTCACGAAGCGGCAGCGCCATCAGGTCCGCCGTGGGATCGAAGTTGAGCAGCGCCGGGGCGCCTTGGCTGATTTCCACCGGCAGCATCTCGGCACGTATGGGATCGGCCGGGCCGCCAGGCGCCATGATAAGCAGCCAATCCATCAGGTTGCGCAACTGGCGCACGTTGCCGGGCCAATCATAGGCTTGCAGCGCCGTGGTGGCGTCGGTGGACAGCTCGCGTCCTGGTATGCCGCTGGTCTCTGCGCTGCGTTCCAGGAAGTGGCGGGCCAGCTCCGGCACGTCCTCGCGCCGCTCCTTCAGGCTCGGCATCCGGATCGGAACGACGGCCAGGCGATAATACAGGTCTTCGCGGAACCGGGCATGGCTGATCTCGGCATGGAGGTCCCGGTTGGTGGTGGCGAGCACGCGCACGTCAACCTTGACGCGGAACGACCCGCCCAGCCGCTCGAACGTCTGGTCCTGCAGCGCGCGGACGATCTTGCCCTGGGTTTCCAGGGGCATGTCGGACACTTCGTCCAGCAGCAGGGTGCCGCCATGCGCCCGCTCCAACATGCCGGCCCGGCGCGGCTGGGCATTGGCGTCGGTGCCCGCCTCCACTCCGAACAACTCCTCCTCGAACCGTCCCGGCGCCAGCGTCGCGCAGTTCAGCGCCACGAACGGCCCGTCGGCCCGGCGGGACCGGGCATGCACCATGCGCGCGGCGACCTCCTTGCCGGACCCGGCGGGTCCGCTGATGAGCACGCGCGATCCGGTCGGCGCCACCCGCTCCACCGCCGCACGAAGCGAGGTGATGGCGGAGCTGTGCCCGGTCAGCTCGGAGTCGAAGCCGGCGCGCAGCCGCAGCTCCGCATTCTCCCGCGCCAGCCGCGCCGCCTCCAGCGCGCGGCGGACGATCAGCAGCAGGCGGTCGGACTTGAACGGCTTCTCGATGAAGTCGTAGGCGCCATGCTGGATGGCAGCGACCGCCGTCTCGATGGTGCCGTGGCCGCTGATCATCACGACGGGAACGTGCGGCTCCTCCGTGTGGATCGCCTTCAGGATGCCCAGCCCATCCAGCCGCGACCCTTGCAGCCAGATGTCGAGGATCACCAGCGACGGACGCCGGTGACGGAAGGCGGCGATGGCGGCATCGGAGTCGCCGGCCTGCCGGACGGTGTAACCCTCGTCCTCCAAGATGCCCTCGATGAGCATCCGGATATCAGGCTCGTCATCAACGATCAGAATTTCTTGGGCCATGCGGCTCCTTTATGCCCTCGCCGCATCTGCGGTCATCAACGGTAGCGTCAGCGTGACGATGGCGCCTGGACCATCGCGGCGGTCGTCGAGGCCGAGGCCGCCGCGATGGTCCTCCATCACCTTCTTGACAATGGCCAGGCCAAGCCCGGTGCCTTTCGGCTTGTGCGTCACATAAGGCTCCGCCAGCCGGTCGCGGTCGCCCTCCGGCAAGCCCACGCCGTCGTCGGACACCTGCAGCGACACGACGCCATCCTGCACCGTCACCGACATACCGATGTGGCCGGCAGGCTCGCCTTCCGCACGTGGCCGCATGGCAACGGCATCGGCAGCGTTCTGCAGCAGGTTGGTCAGGGCCTGGCCCAACAGGCGGCGGTCGCAAACGGCCATCGGGCCGCGGTCGGGAATGCTGGTCGTCCACTCGATCTCCGGGCGGGCGCTGCGCTGCAGCACCAGCGCCTCCCGGGCGACGCGGCCGACATCCTCCGGGCGCAGCACCGGCTGCGGCATGCGGGCAAAGGCCGAGAACTCGTCCACCATGCGCCCAATGTCGCCGACATGACGGACGATAGTATCCGCGCATTGGGCAAAGGTCTCAGGATCGGAGGTAATCTCCTTGGTAAACCGGCGCTTCAACCGTTCGGCGGACAACTGGATCGGGGTCAGCGGGTTCTTGATCTCGTGCGCGATGCGCCGGGCGACGTCGGCCCAGGCGGCCTTGCGCTGGGCGGATTGCAGTTCCGTGATGTCGTCGAAGGTCACGACATAGCCCTCGGTACGTGCGCCGCGCCCGTCGGTGCCGATGCGAACGAGCAGGGTGCGGCGCCGGGCCGCCGGGCCGATCTGCACCTCCGCCGTGCGCGCCCGCTCCGGCGCCTGTGCCACCTCCCCGAGCAACGGCGCGAATTCCGGGACCACGTCGCTGAGCGGTGCGCCGATGGACGACATCAAGTCGTGGCCGATCAGCTCGCTGGCCGCACGGTTCGGCAACTCCACACGTCCCCCGGCATCCAGGCCGATCACCCCGGCCGACACGCCCGCCAGCACCGTTTCGGTAAAGCGGCGGCGCTCGTCAATTTGGCTGTAGGCGTCCATCAGCTCGGACCGCTGCGCTCCCAACTGCCCCGTCATCCGGTTGAAGGCGCGGGACAGCCCGGCGACCTCGTCCTCGCTCTGGACCTCCGGCACGCGCACCGTGAGGTCCCCGGCGCGCACCCGCTCCGCCGCCAGGATCAGCCGGCCCACCGGACGTGCGATCTGGTTTGCCAGCACCAGGCCGATCAGCACCGCGGCGGACAGCACCAGCAGCGCCACCAGCGC
>CAXTDP010000179.1:0-3223 GCA_964242295.1 uncultured Acetobacteraceae bacterium
TCAAGCGGGAACTGTCGGCGGCGCTGCGGCAGCAGGGATTTGCATGCGTTCAGGATGCAGTGGGAGTGGACGCATGATGGTATATAAAAAACCCTCGTCATTGCGGGGAGCGCAGCGGCGCTGCACTCCAAGGGCCGCCAGCACAGTCCTTGCAGTCCCTGGATTGCCGCGCCGCAAAGACGGCTCGCAATGATGGTGGGGAGTGTCGGGCTGGCTGCCGGCATGAGGCACCTGGATGGCTTCCGCGAGATTGCGGACGGCTATGACGGCTTCATCCTGGACCTGTGGGGCGTCATCCACGACGGCGTCGCGCCAATCCCCGGCGCGCCCGCCTGCCTGGCCGCGCTGCGCGGCGCCGGCAAGCGGATCGTGCTGCTATCCAACGCGCCGCGCCGGGCCGACAGCATCATGCGGCAGCTCACCCGCATGGGCATCCCGGACGGGCTGTATGATGGCGTCATGACCTCGGGCGAGGCGACGCACCTCATGCTGCGTGACCGCGGCGATCCCTGGTATGCCGCCCTGGGCCGCCGGGTGTTCCACCTGGGGCCGCAGCGTGACCGCGGCGTGCTGGCCGGGTTGGACCTAGAGGTGCTGGACGGGCCGGACGGCACCGACTTCATGCTCAACACCGGGCCTGACGACCACGCGCCGCAGACGGACCCATCGCATTACGATCCGGTGCTGGAGCGCAGCGCAGCGCTGGGCCTGCCGATGATCTGCGCCAACCCGGACCTGGAAGTGATACGCGGCGGCATCCGCGTGGTCTGCGCTGGGACGCTGGCGGTGCGCTACCTGGATATGGGCGGCGACGTTCGCTCGCTCGGCAAGCCCGACCCGGCAATCTACCGTCCGGTGCTGGACATGCTGGGCCTGCCGCACGACCGGGTGCTGGCGGTGGGCGACGCGCTGCGGACGGACATCGCCGGGGCGGCGGCGATGGGGCTGGACGCCTGCTGGGTGCTCGGCGGGCTGCACGGCGCGCACCTGGGCGGCGACAATGCGCGAACCCGGGCGGAGGCCGCGGCGGCTGGGCTAGCCCCGACGGCGTGCATCCAGCACTTTGTCTGGTAGGGGCGGGGTCTGGTAGGGGCGGGTCAGGCCCGCCCGGCGACACCCGACAACAGCAGCGGGTCAATCCGCAAGATGCCCAGCGCCCGGCGCCACTTCGTCTCATGGTCCCGGTCGAACAGCAGGTCCACCTTGTTCGGCACGGACAGCCAGACGTTCTGCCCCATCTCCTGATCCAACTGGCCCGGCCCCCAACTGGCATACCCCAATGCCAGCAGCCCCTGCCGCGGACCGCCGCCGGCTGCGATCTCCTGTAGCACGTCAAGGCTCGCGGTCAGCGCCAGGTTGTCGTCCACGACCAGGCTGCCGTCGCAGGTCCAGTCGGACGTGTGCAACACGAAGCCTCGCCCCTGATCCACCGGGCCACCCTTGCACAACTGTATCTGCCGGGCCGGCGGCACGGGCGTGACGTCCAACTGCTTCAGCAGCGCGTCGAAGCTGGGCTGAGCCAGCGGCTGGTTCAGCACGATGCCCATGGCCCCTTCGCTGGTATGGGCGCACAGCAATATGACGCCCTGCACGAATTGCGAGTCCTGCATCCCAGGCATGGCGATCAGCAGTTGGCCGGTCAGGTTGGTGTCATCGTCGAGCATCAACAATATGTTGGTTCCGCCGCGGCCCAAGGCAAGCCGCCCCGGGGTGACTCGCGCGGCAGGGACAGTTAGGAACTGTCGGCACTGCCAGGAGAACCCGCACGATGATCAAGACCGGTGACGCCATCCCCGCCATGAAGCTGACCTCCGCCACGGCGGACGGGCCGAAGGAGCTTACAACCGAAGAAGTGTTTGCCGGCAAGACCGTCGTGCTATTCGCCACCCCTGGCGCCTTCACGCCGACATGCAGCGCGCGGCATGTGCCGGGCTACCTGCAGAACCTGGAAGCGCTGCGTGCCAAGGGCGTGGACACCGTCGCCTGCATGGCCGTCAACGACGTGTTCGTGATGGAGGCCTGGCGCAAGGAAATAGGCGTGGATGACCGCATCCTGATGCTGGCTGACGGTGCTGGGGTCGTGACCAAGGCGCTGGGCCTGGAGCTGGACCTGACGGCACGTGGCCTGGGCATACGCAGCCAGCGCTACGCGATGGTGGTCAAGGATGGCAAGGTGGAGCATCTCGCCGTCGAGAAGCCCGGCGACTTCGACGTAAGCAAGGCGGAAAGCGTGCTCGCGGTGCTGTGACGCCGTGAGCTGGTCGCCGGCGCAGTACGGGGCGTTCGAGGACGAGCGGACCCGTCCGTCGCGCGACCTGGTGGCCGCCATCCCCGATACGGCCGCGAGCCGGGTGTGCGACCTGGGCTGCGGACCCGGCAACTCAACCGAGGTCCTGGCCGCGCGCTTCGGAAATGCCGCGATCGAGGGCGTGGACAGTTCTCCCGACATGGTGGCCGCCGCACGGGCGCGGATGCCCGGTGTCCGCTTCACCGTCGCCGACATCCAGGCGTGGGACGACCCCGGGCCATTCGGGGTGCTGCTGGCCAACGCCGTACTGCAATGGCTGCCGGATCACGCGGCGCTGCTGCCCCGCCTTGCCGCACGGCTGGCGCCGGGCGGCAGCCTTGCGGTGCAGATGCCGGACAACCTGGACGAGCCGGCGCATCGCCTGATGCGGGAAGTTGCCGCCGACGGCTCATGGGCCGGCAAGCTGGCCGGGGCGGCCGAGATGCGGACGGGAATGGGTACGCCGGAGTGGTACTACCGGGTGCTGCGGACCGGGTGCAGCCGGGTGGACGTATGGCGCACGACCTATCATCACGTCCTGCCAGGCGGTGCCGGCGCAGTGGTGGAGTGGTTCAAGGGCAGCGGCCTGCGCCCATTCCTGGCGCCGCTGGACGAGGCGGAACGGGCGGGGTTCCTCGCCCGCTACCGCGCCGGAGTGGCTGACGCCTACCCGGCCCTGCCGGACGGCGCGGTGCTGCTGCCGTTCCCGCGGCTGTTCTTGGTGGGCACGCGGTAGCTACGCCGCCGTCGGCAGGCCGCGTGCGGTTTCGGTGCGGAAGGTGTCGGCGATGTAGGCGGCCAGCGCATCCGTGGTGGGCTGCCGGGCCTCGGGGTTCCGCATCATCAGGATGCCGAAGTCCGGCAGCGGCGGCAGGCCCTCCTCCGGCCGCACCGCACGCAGCCCTTCCGGCAGCCAGGACGTGGTGGACACCGTGA
>CAXTDP010000179.1:3233-9138 GCA_964242295.1 uncultured Acetobacteraceae bacterium
CCTCGACGACCCGAAGCTGCCCGGCCTGCTGCCCGAGAGCGCGATCACGAAACTTTGCACCACGGCGAGCAGCACCGTGACCGCCAGCCCCGCCACGACAGGCGCCTGGGTGCCGACCTGCGTGGCCGAGCGGTAGGCCACCCGGTAGCGCCGCCCGGCCGCGTCAAGCGCCCGCACCGCCGCCTCCGTCCAAGGACAAGGCCCTCGCGCCAGCGCCACCGGCAGTGGGTCCAGCCGGTGCGTGGCGTAGCGCACCGAGGTGATCCAGGCCAGCGGCCCCCGCCACAGCGGCTCCGACTTGTAGCCCGGCAGCTCGTGGCCGTCCGAGCACAGCGTCAGGTCCAGCTCGCCAATCCGCAGCTTCTCGACCAGGTTCGACGACGGCAGGCACAGCACGTCCACCTGCACCGACGGATGGCTTTCGGCGAATCGCTTGAGGATGCCGGGCAGGTAACGCAGCGCATAGTCGTCCGGGCTGCCCAGCCGGACGGTGCCGTGGACGGACGGCACGCGGAAGCTGCTCCAGATGTCGTCATTGAGGGCCAGCAGGTCGCGCGCGCGGTGCAGCAGGAACTCGCCGTGCGGGGTGAGCTGCACGGTGCCGCCCTTGCCGCGGGACAGCAGGCGTTCCCCGAGCATGCCTTCCAGCCGCTGCATCTGCATGGAGACGGCCGACTGCGTGCGCCCGACGCGCTGGGCGGCGCGGGTGAAGCTGCCGTCCTCGGCGATGAAGGTGAAGGTGCGGAGCAGGTCGGGGTCGAGCGCGGCGGGGTGGGTCATGGTCATCAGTATCGTTGATCCGTAACATCAAAGCAATTCGTTTCTGTTATTACACCCACGGTCCCATCTTCGTCATGCCAACTCAAAGGAGAGGCATCATGGCAATCCAAGGCACCGTCATCCCCGTCCGCTTCGCGCCTCGCACGGCGCCCCGAACCGCCCCGCGCGCGCCGGTCCGCAGGGGCTGGGCGCTGCTGAAGGCGATGCTGCACGCCCACCGCACCCGCCGCCTGCTGGCCGAGATGGACGACCGCCAGTTGGCCGACATCGGCATTGACCGCGGCCAGGCCTACATGGAGGCGGCGCGCGCACCCTGGGACCTGACGCTGCGCCGTTGACGGGCCGGCGCCGCCTGCAGCGCGTCCACGAGGGCGTTGCAGGCGGCCTGGTCCACCAGGCCCGCCGGGGCCAGCGAGATTGTCCGGCGCCAGGCGGTAAAGCCGGCCTTTACCCTCGGGGCATGGCTGACTGGCGCCGGGTCGTCGAGCAGGGCGGCGTTGACCTTCAGTATCTGCCGGCTCACGGGCGTGACACGATGCCCCGATCCATCGGGATTACGAAAGACGCGGCAATTGGCCAGTGCTGCGCGGGCGCTTCGGAGCTAACCTGCCGTCAAAGCAGGAGCGCCGCATGCCGCACGACCATGGCCACCACGAAGCCGCCCATCACGGCCATTCGCATGGGCACGCCGGCCACAGCCACGCCCCTGCGGCGTTCGACCGGGCCTTTGCCATCGGCGCCGTGGTCAACGCGGCCTTTGTCGCGCTGCAGGTGTTCTATGGCCTGGCCGCCAACTCCGTTGCCCTCCTAGCCGACGCCGTACACAACCTTGGCGACGTATTGGGCCTGCTGATCGCCTGGGGCGCCGCCGTCCTGACCCGGCGCGCGCCCACCCCGCGCCGGACCTATGGCTGGGGCCGCAGCAGCATCCTGGCGGCGCTGGGCAACGCGGTCATCCTGCTGCTGAGCTGCGGCGCCATCGCGGTGGAGGCGGCGGGGCGCTTCGGCAGCCCGGCGCCGGTTGCTGCCTGGCCGGTCATGCTCGTGGCGGCGGCCGGCATCGTCGTGAACGGCGGCACGGCGCTGCTGTTCCTGCGCGGACGGCATGGCGACATGAACCTGCGCGGAGCCTTCCTGCACATGGCGGGCGACGCCGCGGTGTCCCTGGGCGTCGTGGTGTCGGGCGCGTTGATCCTGTTGACGGGATGGCAGTGGCTGGACCCGCTCACCAGCCTGGGCATCGTGGCGCTGATTACGTGGAGCACCTGGGGCCTGCTGCGGCAGAGCGTGGACCTGGCGATGGATGCCGTCCCCGCCGGGGTGGACCAGGCCGCGGTGCAGGCCGCGCTGGAACGGCTGCCGGGGGTCATCGAAGTGCACGACCTGCACATCTGGGGCCTCAGCACGACACGCACGGCGCTGACGGCGCACCTGGTCCTGGCCCGCCCCGACCCGGGGCTGGTGCAGGCAGCGTGCGCCGTGCTGCGCAATCAATTCGGCCTGGACCACGCGACATTGCAGGTGGAGGAAGGCGAGGCGGCAGCGGAGTGCGCGCTTCGTCCGGCAGGGGTGGTTTGACCAGCAGCCGGTGAGCAGGATGCCCAGCGCCCGGGCAATGGCGGCCTGATAGTCGACCAGGAAGCCATCGGGTTTTCCCCGGGGTCACTCGACGTGACCGTAGCGACAGCCTGCCTTACGAGAACGTATGGTTCACCGCCGGCGTCGAGGATCGGGTTCAGGTCCTTGAACGGCGCACGAGCCAGGGACTTAGGCAGCAACAGCAGGATTGTGCGCGTTGCAAGATGGTTCAGCAGCGCCGCTTGAACGTCCAAAACAAAACCGGGGGCAGGGGCACGTCTGAGATGGGCGTCGAACCCTGCCGCCGAGTGATGAGATGATCAGAACTGGCGGAATTCGGCCAGCGGAACGGCGTTTTGCTCCACGTACTCGTTCCACGTTTCCAGAGGCGCCTGCTGTTCCGCTTGCCGCTTTTTGTCCTTCGCATCAGCAACCGCTGCGGCCAAGCCCTGCTCGCATGCCTGTGAAACGTTGATCCGCAATGCCCTTGCATCCTGCACCAGGGCTTGAGGCAAGGTGACGCTTGTTACGCGGCGAGTTGGGTCATGCTGAGTTGCACTCACCGGCATAGTTTCGCCTCCAGGTTGCATCGAGAGATTGTTGCCATGATGGACATACATCGCAGGGTCTGCAAGGCTCCGATTGCTCGGCTGGTGCAGGCGCGATGCCGAAGCTGCTCGGCTCAGAGCATCAACTTCCAACGATGGACCAACTGCCTCGCCGCTGGGTCCCACGCCCAATAGCACCCCTGCCGCGGCGCATCGTGCGCCCGGCTGATCGGCAGCCCCGCCAGATGGCACATCAGCAGCGTCCCGGTCCCGCCGTGCCCGACGATCACGATCCGGCCTGGCGTCCCAACGATCCCGTCCCATGCCGCGGCCACCCGCGCCTGCGCATCTACCGCACGCTCCCAGCCCTGGTAAGACAGGTCCGGCACCGCGAAGAAGGCGTCCGCGGCAGCCTGGAACCGATCCGGCGGCAAGTAGCCGGTGCTGCTCCGGTCATTCTCGTCCAGCCCGGGGTGGACCTGCACCGGCAGGCCGAAGCGGGCCGCCAGAATGCCGGCGGCCTCGATGGCCTTGCACTCCGTGCTAGCCCAGATTGCGTCCGGGCGTTGCACGGCAGCGGCGAAGGCGCGCATCCGGTGGACGCCCACGTCGGACAGGTGCCAGCGCGGGATGGGAACGGCCAGATCCATCACCACCTCGGGGTGGCACGCATACAGGATCATCGGCCGTCGGATCGTTGCTGGTTTGTTATTGGTTTACTGGGCTGACTCACTGGGCTGGCTTATCGGCCGAGGCGCCGCCGGTTCACCTCCAGTTCGAGGGGCGTGAGCTGGAAGCCGATCTGGATGCGGTAGGCTGCCGCCGTCTTGTCCGGCTTGACCGGCAGGCGCAGCTCCACGGCGTCCCCGGACAGGCGCAGGCGGTCGGCGTTGGCCGGGAACTCGGCGCTGAGCTGGAACACCTGCTTGTCCATAATGCGGTCCCCGTCCAGCACGGCGACGAAGTAGGCGAGCTGCGCCTGCCGCCCGGGCGCCGCCGGGCCGCGCTGCAACTCCATCCCGACCTGAACGGTCGTGACCACCGCGGAAGATCCGTCCCGCTTGCAGGAACCGCCAACACCGGTCAGGCGGCCGTTCAGCACCAGGTCTGTCAGGTCCCGCCCGGCGCCGCGATACCGCACCAGGTCGGCAGCGTCCCGCACCAGGCCGACGTTGGGGCAGGCGGGTGCGAAGGCCTCCTCGGAGCCGCCGCAGCCGGCCAGGACGGGCATCAGCAGGGCCAGCAGCGTCGTCGTGTGGGTCAGGCGGGCGCAGGGCAAATGGGCGCGGGTCAAGCGGGCGTGGGTCAGGCGGGTTGGAAGCAGGGCAGCCATCAAAATCTCCGTGCTGTGCCGGCCGGGCCGGGGGTCGCGCCGGGCCGGGCGCGGCACCAGTTGTAGCGGCATGAGCGCGGCGGCATAGTGCGCGCGCCTGCAAGCCGGATCCCATGACCCATATTGCCCCCCTTCCACGCCTACACGTCGTGCTCGCCGGACCCCGCGGATTCTGCGCCGGAGTGGACCGAGCCATACGCGTCGTCGAGGAGGCGCTGCGCCGCTACGGCACGCCCGTCTATGTCCGGCACGAGATCGTCCACAACCGTACGGTGGTCGAGGCGCTTGAGGCGCAGGGTGCCGTCTTCGTCAAGGAACTGGACGAGGTGCCGGCCGACGGCCACGTCGTGTTCAGCGCCCACGGCGTGCCGAAGTCGGTGCCGGCGGAGGCCGAGCGGCGCAACCTGCTGTATCTCGACGCCACCTGCCCCCTGGTCAGCAAGGTGCACCGCGAGGCCGAGCGGCACTTTGCCGATGGCGGCCCCGACACCCGGCATATCCTGATGATCGGCCATGCCGGGCACCCGGAGGTCGTGGGCACGATGGGCCAGTTGCCGCCGGGCAGCGTGACCCTGGTGCAGAACACCGCCGAAGCGGAGGCGGTGCAGCCGGCGACGCCGGATCGCCTGGCGTTCATCACCCAAACTACCCTGTCGGTGGACGACACCGCCGACATCGTCTCCACCCTGCGCCGTCGCTTCCCGGCGATTGAGGGGCCGAAGCGCGAGGACATCTGCTACGCCACCACCAACCGGCAGGCCGCGGTGAAGGCGATTGCGCCCAGCTGTGACCTGGTGCTGGTGATCGGCAGCCCAAACAGCAGCAACTCGCAGCGCCTGCGCGAGGTGGCGGAGCGTGCTGGGGCGCGGCGGGCGATCCTGCTGCCGAAGGCGGAGCAGCTCGACTGGTCCGCGCTGGATGGAGTGCGGGTGCTGGGCGTCACCGCCGGGGCATCTGCGCCGGAAAGCCTCGTGCAGGAGCTGCTGCTGAGCCTTGGCCGCCGCTATGTGCTGGAGATCGAGGAGCGGCAGGTGACGCAGGAGGACGTGGTATTCAAGCTGCCGGCGCCGCTCTGCTGACGCGGCTGACCGCAGTTCTGACCCTCCCTTGATGGCGCCGGCCGGCATTACTGGAAGCGTTGCGAGGCGCCGGTTTAGGGACCTGAAGCGCAGTGCTGCTAGTCCCCGGATGGCCGCGCCGCGAGCGGGCCGCAATGACGGGTCGGGGATGGCGCTCGTCCAACTGATGCGGCCACCGGCCTAGTGGCTGTCTATACCGAAGTCACAGACGAGGCCCTGGCCGCGTTCCTGGAAGACTACCCCCTCGGCACCGCCGTCGCTTTCCGCGGCATTGCCGAGGGCGTGGAGAACAGCAACTACCAGCTACGCACCACTGCCGGCGACTTCATCCTGACGCTCTACGAGAAGCGGGTGGACCCGGCGGAGCTGCCCTGGTTCCTCGGCCTGATGGAGCACCTGGCCACCCAGGGCATCACCTGCCCGCAGCCGGTGCGGGGGCACGACGGCGCCAGCCTGCGCCAGCTTGCCGGGCGGCCGGCTTGCATCACCACCTTCCTGCCCGGCGTTTGGCCGCGCCGCGTGCGGCCGGAGCACTGCGGGCCGCTGGGCGACGCCCTGGCCCGGCTGCACCTGGCAGGCGCGGGTTA
>CAXTDP010000180.1:0-9113 GCA_964242295.1 uncultured Acetobacteraceae bacterium
GGCGAGAGCAGCGCCGCGCCCGGCGCCACTGCCCGGCCGAGCGGCACCAGGTCGTCCTCGTCGCCGCCGGTGCCGTGCAGCAGCAGGAGCGGGCGGTGGCCCGGGTCGGCCGCCGGCACGAAGCGGTAGCGCAGGGGCAACTCAAGGGTGGAGGTCATGCGGGATCCTTTTTGGGGTCGGGACGGGCAAACGCCATCCAGTGCTGGGATGTCAGGTCAGGGCGGGCAGCGCGACCTCGATCTCGGTCCGGTGCGGTTGCAGGAAGCGCGGCAGCTTCAGCGCCGAGCCGAGCGCGGACGCGTCCTCGTCCACTGCGAAGCCGGGGATATCGGTGGCGATCTCGAACAGCACGCCGCCGGGCTCGCGGAAGTAAACGGAGCGGAAGTAGTCCCGGTCCTTCTGCTCGGTCGCATGCAGGCCGTGGTCGCGCGCCAGCGTCGCCACCATGGCTGCCTGCGCCGCATCGTCCGCCGCACGGAAGGCCAGGTGGTGCACCGAGCCGCGCCCCAAGCGGGCCGGCAGGAAGCCGCCCACCGCGCGCAGGTCCACGATCCCGCCCAGTGCCGTCCCGTCCACCCGGAAGCGGGTCGTGCCGCCCTCCTGCCCGGCCGCCGCGAAGCCGAACACGTTCGACAGCACGGCCCCGGTCAGCGCCGCGTTTCCCAACATGAGGCTGACCCCGTGGAAGCCGCGGATCGCATGCTCTGCCGGGATTTCGCCATTGTCCCAGGCCGGTTCCGTCTCAGCCCCCGGCACGCCGACCAGGGCCAGGCGCATGCCGTCCGGGTCGCGGAAGCTCAGCACCGGTTCGCCGAACCGTTCGGACTGCTCGGCACCCTGCGCGATCAGCCGAACCGTCCAGTATCCGATGGACGAGCGCGGGATGCGGAACATGGTCTCAGCCAACTCGCCGATACCTGCGCGGCCGGGCACGGCCTTGGCCCAGGGAAAGAACGTCAGGATGGTGCCGGGCGTGCCGGCTGCATCGCCGTAATACAGGTGGTAGGTGCCGGGATCGTCGAAGTTGACGGTCTTCTTCACCAGTCGAAGTCCCAGGGTGCGGGTGTAGAAGTCGAGATTGCGCCGCGGGTCTCCGGCGATGGCGGTGACATGGTGGATGCCGTTGCGGACCATGATGCCTATTCCTTGCAGTGCGGCTGGTTTGCCGCCGTTCGTCGCATCAGTTAAGCCCGCGGCCTGGCCGTTGCCATTGCACCGGTGCAATCGTGGGATTGGGCTTGGGAGATGCCGGAGGGTAAGCGCACGATGCCCATCGCCGCACGCTCGTTGGCGTGGGACGACTTCCGGCTGATCAACGCCGTTGCCGAGGCGCATACCCTGCCCGCTGCCGCGGTGCGCCTGGGCCTGGATCATTCGACGGTGTTCCGGCGCCTCCGGCAGATCGAGGCGGCGCTCGGGACGCCGGTGTTCGAGCGGCATCGCAGCGGCTATGTGCTGACGACGGCGGGAACCGAGATCGCCGCTCTTGCCGCCCGGGTGGACGAGGACATCACGGCCGTGCTGCGCCGGGTCGCCGGCCAGTCGCCCAGCCCCGCCGGCGAGGTGCGGATCGCGACCAGCGACGCCCTGTTGTTCGACCTGCTGCTGCCCGTGCTGGCCGAGTTCAAGCGCGCGTGTCCCGATGTCCGGCTGGACCTGGTAACGGGGAACACCGCGCTGAACCTGTCGCGCCGGGACGCCGATGTGGCGGTCCGTGCGACGTCGTCCCCACCCGAAACCCTGGTGGGACGCAAGATCGGCCGGATTGCCTGGGCTGCCTATGCGCCGACACCCCTGCCTGCGGGAGTGAGCGTTGATGCCGAGCTGTTTGCAATGGACACGTCGTGGGTCGGGTTCGGCGATGCTTTGGCAGGGCTTGCGGCAGCACGGCATCTGCATGCCAGCGTGCCCGCCCCCCGCATCGCGTGCCGGTTCGACACGGTTGGCGGGGTCGTGGCCGGCATCGAGGCAGGGATCGGCGTCGGCCTCCTGCCCTGCTTTGCCGGCGACCGCCGTCCAACCCTGCTCAGGCTCGGCCCCCCCATCGCCGCACTGGCCACCGATCTGTGGGTGCTGACGCATGCCGATCTGCGACACGTGCCCCGGGTGCGTGTCTTGATGGAGTTCCTCGGCGAGCGCATGGCGGCGCTCCGCTTGCTGCTCGAAGGATTTTAGGAAGCTGCTTGTGGCATGATCAATATGTCCGGCCATGCGGAGGATGATCGAGGGTCTCCTATGTCGAGAGGCCTTTATGGATAGGTGTCCCCTTCAGCCATCGTGGTCATTCGGGCCGAGTCCGGCGCTCCATCCTGCCGCTGGGCGCGGGCCTATACTCGTCTCGACGATCCCCATGTCGTCGGGCGGCGCTTCTGGACTGAGTGTCCAAAGCGCGTCCGACGGGACGTCACCGGGAACCGATCCTCACACGCCGGCGGTTTCAACTCCGGGCAGCCTCCGCTACCGTGGGTGCAATCGGGGAGTATGGCGCATTGGATTTTTCGGGCATCGTTGCGCGAGGCGTGTCGCTGGTTGGCGGCGGGGCGCTCGCGCTGAGGCGGCTGAAGCACGGTGCGCCCGAGCCGGCCTGGGGAAGCGTCCCCGCCATTCCAGAGGCAAAGCCGCAGGGTAGCATCCCCACGCTGAAGATGCCGACGGCTCGGGGATGGAGTCCAGGGCAGACACCGATTGCGGCGCCAGGCCTCAGGGTCAACGCGTTCGCCGCTGGCCTCAAGCATCCGCGCTGGATGCTCGTGCTGCCGGGTGGCGACGTGCTGGTCGCGGAGGCCACGAGCGAGACCAGATCCGCCAGCAGCGTCTTCGACTACGCCATGATCAGCACGATGAAGCGCGCCGCAGCGATGGGGACCAGCCCCAACCGCATCACCCTGCTGCGCGACGCGGATGGGGACGGCGTTGCCGAAACCCGGGACATCTTCATGGAGGGGCTGAACCAGCCTTTCGGAATGGCGGTCCTGGGCGACAGCTTCTACGTGGGCAACACCGACGGCGTGGTCGTGTTTCCTTATCCAGAGGGTGCTCGCCGGATAACTGGGCCTGGCCGGAAGCTGGTTGACTTCAAGCCCGGCGGCCATTGGACCCGGAGCCTGCTGCCAAGCCCTGACGGCCAGAAGCTTTATGCCGGCGTCGGCTCGCTCAGCAACATCGGCGACAATGGCATGGAAGCCGAGAAGGGCCGTGCCGCCATCTATGAGCTTGACCTGGCAAGCGGCCGCAACCGCATCTTCGCCAGCGGCCTGCGCAATCCCGTGGGCCTGGCATGGGAGCCGTCAACCGGCACCCTTTGGACGGTCGTCAATGAGCGCGACGGCTTGGGGGACGAGACGCCGCCCGACTATCTGACCTCGGTGCGCGATGGGGGCTTTTATGGCTGGCCCCATTGCTACTGGGGCCAGACCGTGGACGACCGGGTGCCCCAGGATGCGAAGGCGGTCGCAAGCGCATTGCAGCCGGATTACGCGCTGGGTGGGCATACTGCGTCGTTGGGCTTGTGTTGGGTTCCAGCCGGCACGCTGCCCGGCTTTCCCGAGGGCATGGCGATCGGGCAGCACGGGTCTTGGAACCGCAGCAAGCTGAGCGGCTACAAGCTCGTCTTCGTGCCGTTCGAGAATGGGCGGCCATCAGGTCCACCGCGGGACATACTCTCGGGGTTCCTCAGTGCCGACGAGCGCGTGTCGTATGGGCGGCCGGTCGGGGTATCACTGGGAGCGGACGGCCGATCTTTGCTGATGGCCGACGACGTGGGCGATGTGATCTGGCGCGTAACAGGCAACGATCCAGACCAAAGATAGCTCACCCCGGCCAGTCTCGGAAGCCGTGTTGCATAGACCTGGGTGCAGGCGCAGCTACTCCTGAACCGCGCCGGGTCAGCCGAAGGCTCCAACTCCTGGGAAGGTGGAGCCATGACGGCGAAAGCAACGACGAGCAAGTTTTCGCCCGAGGTGCGCGAGCGCGCGGTGCGGATGGTGCAGGAGCACGTCGGCGAGTATCCGACGCGCTGGGCGGCCATGGAGTCGATGCTGTACTCACGGTAGCGGACGCTGCCCGAAGTTGAAGCCGCCGGACGCGCTCCGGACGCTCAGTC
Organism: uncultured Acetobacteraceae bacterium; assembly: GCA_964242295.1. Taxonomy (GTDB): domain Bacteria; phylum Pseudomonadota; class Alphaproteobacteria; order Acetobacterales; family Acetobacteraceae; genus DASWOJ01. The sequence goes on from CAXTDP010000180.1 coordinate 4,103, forward strand.
CTGAAGCGCCGCCCGACGACACGGGGGCCGTCGAGATGAGCATACGCCCGCGCCCCACACGCGTGTGTGGATCGGTGGTAGGTTCCGGTGCTGGTCACGCAACGAGATGTCGAGCAAAACCTATTGCTCCTGGGTCCCGCGCCCGCACTGGCCCAATATCGGCGCTTCGATCGCGGCAGGGCAGCTCAAACGGTATTCATCGAGGCGGGTTTACCAGACGAGATGGCAAGGATCACGCCACCGACAGCAACAAGGCCGAAGGCCAAAGCGCATGCTCCATGCCAGCCGGCCACATGCCAGGCCATGGTTCCAGCCAATGATCCGAATGCTCCGCCCCCGAATACCCCGACCATGTAAACGGTGTTGACCCGGGCCCGGATCGCGGCCCCGATTGCAAAGATTCGGGTCTGATTGGCGATCTGACCGCTCTGAAGGCCAAAATCCAGCAGATTGACCGCAGCCACCAACGCCAGGATCGACGTCGCTCCAAAGCTCCCTGCGATCGCGAACGCGGCCGCGGCGCAGACCAACGAGGCAAAGTTGACCCAGCCCGACCCGACCCGGTCGGCAAGGCGGCCCGCAACCGGCGCCAGGATCGCGCCGGGCGCACCCCACAGGCCGAACAGACCGGTCGCGGCTGCGCCAAGTCCAAACACCGGCGATGCCAGGTGAAAGGCCAGTGTCGACCAGAACACCGAGAAGGCACCGAAGATACAGAAACCGAGCGCCATGGATGTGCGAACCGACCCGTAGCGCAGGAGTGGCAGCAAGGAGCGCAGCAACGACGCATAGGATCGGGCTTGACCGCGCGCCCCCGACGGTAAAAAGCCTGGCAGAACGAAGAATAGTATGCCCGTTCCGACTGCCGCCACGAAGAACGGTGCCCGCCACGTCCCAGAAACGGAGGCAACCGCGCCAGACACGGTCCGGGACAACAGGATGCCCAAGATGAAGCCTGTCTGCAGAGATGCGATGACCCGGCCACGGCGCTCCGGCGATACCAGCGAGGTGGCGAGTGGGACGAGGATCTGCGGGACCACCGTCGCGGCCGCGAACACCAGGCTTGCCGCTATTAGGACGATGATGCCCGGCGCTACAGCAGCCAACATCAACCCGACCGTGGTCGCCACGATGAGCCATCGCAGCAGACGCCTTGGCTCGGCGATGTCGGCCAGCGGAACCAGCAGCAGGATACCCAACGCATAACCGATCTGGGCGGCGACGGTCACAAAGCCGGCGACTGGCTCGGCAACGTGGAGACTACGCGCGATCTCGTGCAGCAGCGGCTGGCAGATGTAGAGGTTGCCGACCATGATGCCGCATGTGAGGGCGTAAACGAACACCGTCCCGCGACGACTGGAGCGCGGCAGCACGGCGTCCCGATCCTCCTGCCCGCTTTCCCTTCCTGCACCGGGAAAGCTCATGTGGACCGCCGGTCAGCATTGTGGGTGAGGGTCGAGTGACTGCGCTCGCGGCGACGTAAAGCCTTGCGATGTCCTGGATGCCGCTCTGATCGTCGGCGTCGAACCGGCCCACCGCCGGGCTGTCTAGGTCGAGCAAGCCGACGATTTGGACGTCTTGGAAATAGGGGCATGACGAGTTCCAATCGGCATGCGGCGCCACAGGCGAGACAGTCGGCAAGGGCATGCACGTCCTCGACCAGCATGGACTGTAGCCGTTCCACGGCCGCTCTGCAGACCTCACGGTCGCGCCCAATCTGTTTACAGGCCGGTTTCGCCTGAAACACGACGGCGGGGGCGCCAGCGAAAAAGGTGATCGCGTCGTGCCTGATCACAGGCGACACGTTCAGGCGCGCGGTGGTATCGTCGCTGGCCTCCGGCCTGCGCCGATGGATTACTGCCTTGTCCTCTGAAAGTCCGGCTCCGCGCGACTCAACCACTCGCCAGACCCTAGCGGTCTGCGTCGGCCATCCGCCAACTCACGGTGACATCGTCGAGCTTGCTCTTGAGGTCTCCCGGCAGCGGTCCCTGTTCCGCCGCGGCAAGGCTGTCAGCCAGTTGTTCCGGCCGGCTGGCGCCGATGATCGGCGCCGTGATCGCGGGATTCGAGATGACCCACCGCATCGCCATGGTTGCCATGCTCATCGCCGCGTCCTTGGCGATCTTGCGCAGCGCCTCGATGGCCTCGAATTGCTGTCCGTGCCAGTAGCGTTCCTGGTAACGCGCCCCGGCGGTGCCGAGCTGAAAGCGCGAGCCCTCGGGAGGGGCTTCCTTGCTGTTGTGCTTACCCGTCAGTAAACCGCCAGCCAGCGGGTTGTAGGGAATGACAGCGACGGACTCCTCCGCGCAAAGCGGCAGCAGATCGCGCTCGAAGGTGCGGAACAGCAGGTTGTATCGCGGCTGGACAGACTCGACCCGCATCAGGGACTTCACCTCGCTTCGCCCGATTGCGCGGGCAACCTTGTAGGCCGGCCAATTCGACACGCCGACATAGCGCGCCTTGCCATGGCGCACGACGGTGTCGAGCGCCTCAAGCGCTTCGTCCATTGGCGTATGCGGGTCGTAGCTGTGGAGCTGGTAGAGATCGACGTAATCGGTGCCAAGCCTGCGGAGTGACGCATCAATGGCATCCAGGATGTGCTTGCGCGACATGCCTTGGTTCCAAGGCTTGGACCCCATGGAGCCGGCGCACTTCGTCGCAAGGACGAAATCGTGGCGCTTGCCTTTCAGCCAGCCGCCGACGATCTCCTCCGTCCGCCCGGCGGTGTTATGGCCGCCGCCCAGCGGGTAAACGTCGGCTGCGTCCAGGAAGTCGATCCCGCCCGCTGCAGCGGTGTCCAGGATGGAATGGCTCTGGGCCTCGTCGCATTGCAGACCAAAGGTCATCGTCCCGAGGCAGAGCTTCGAAACGCGCAATCCGGTACGGCCAAAGGGAGTGTGCTGCATTATTGCTCCAAACGTGGTGGTGGCTGGCGCCGTTCAATGGTTGAGAGCGCGCATTCCCTCAGGTGCGTAGCGATCACCGACGGCCGCACCGACCGGGAGTGCCTGCTCGATTGCCGCAAGCTCCTCTTGGGTCAGGACGATGTCCGCGGCCTGCACATTCTCTTCCAGATAGCGGACCTTCTTCGTGCCGGGGATAGGGATGATATCATCGCCCTGCGCGAGCACCCAGGCCAAGGCCAACTGACCCGGCGTGCATTCCTTTGCCGCCGCGACCGCACCGATCTTGCTGACCAAGTCGAGGTTTGCAGCGAACGCGGTTCCCTGGAAACGTGGCGAGGTGCGGCGCCAATCATCCGGGTCCAAATCGTCAATCGACTTGATCTGCCCGGTCAGGAAGCCTCGGCCAAGCGGACTGTATGGAACGAAGCCGATGCCCAACTCGCGCAGCAGCGGCAGGATCTCGTCCTCGGGATCGCGCGACCAAAGCGAGTATTCAGTCTGCAGCGCCGTGATCGGATGCACTGCATGGGCCCGGCGGATCGTTGCCGGGGAGGCTTCCGACAGGCCGAGGTAGCGAACCTTGCCGGCTTGTACTAATCCCGCCATCGCGCCCACCGTGTCTTCGATCGGCGTGTTCGGGTCTACCCGGTGCTGGTAGTAGAGGTCGATCACGTCCACCCCGAGCCGCTTGAGGCTGGCGTCGCAGGCGCTCCGCACATAGTCCGGCTTGCCGCTGATGCCGGTCCGCTTGCCGTCGGGTCCCCAGGTGTTGGCGAACTTGGTCGCGATGAACACCCGGTCGCGCACGCCCTTCAACTCGCGCCCGACCAGTTCCTCGTTGGCGCCGTTGGCATACGCATCGGCGCTGTCGAAGAACGTCACGCCGAGTTCGACGGCCCGATGCAGCGTCCGGACGCTCTCATCGCCGTCCCGTCCGCCGTAGAACACCGACATGCCCATGCAGCCCAGGCCGACGGCGGATAGCTCCGGGCCATTGCGGCCCAACTTGCGTGTTCTCATCGTTTGGACTCCTCGGCGCGTCCGGGCTAGGCGTTTGCTTCGGGGAAGTCGGCGCCGAGCGTCGTTGCTTCCCAGGTGTCAAAGTTCTCTTTCAGCGCCACGAGCTTCTTGCGGCCGATCTCAAGCGCGGGCTTGCCCAGCACGAGGTGCAGCGGGGGTTCCGGAGATTGCACCGCGGTGATGATCGCCTCGGCGGCCCGCACCGGGTCGCCTTGCTGCTTGCCGCTGCGTGCCTCGGTCTGGGCACGGCGAACGCCCGCGGTCGCTTCATAGTCCTCGAGGCGCGTGCCGGACTGCTTGATGGACGGACCTGCCCAGTTGGTGCGGAACGGCCCCGGCTCGACGATGACGACCTTGATGCCGAGCGGGGCGACTTCCTGCGCCAGCGACTCAGACAGTCCTTCGACCGCGTATTTGGTGGCGTGATAGTAGCCGGTCGCGGGGAAGCTCGCGAGGCCGCCGATGGACGAGATGTTGACGATGCAGCCGCTCCGCCGTGCACGCATGCCGGGAAGCACGGCGCGGGTCATCGCGGCCAGGCCGAAGAAGTTGGCCTCGAACATGGCCCGAATTTCCTGGTCCTCGCCCTCCTCAACGGCGGCCAGGTAGCCGTAGCCCGCATTGTTCACCAGCACATCAATCTGGCCGAAGCGCTCCTGCGTCGCCTTTGCCGCCGCCTCGATCTGGCCGTCGTCGGTCACGTCGAGCTTGAGGGCAAGCGCGTTGTCCTCATGGCCTTGCACGAGGTCGGCGACCTGGGCCGGGTTTCGCGCGGTGACAACGGCACGCCAGCCGCGGTCCAGCACAAGGCGCGCCAACTCGCGTCCGAACCCGGTGGAGCAGCCGGTGATGAACCAGACCGGCGAGCTTGATTGAGACATGGAAGCATCCTGGCTGTTGCGGCGCGCATGGGGGACGCCGGCTGTGTCCGGACGCCGCTTGGATCGCGGCACCGATTCAAAGACAGTGCGGCACCGTGCCGGTGCCGCCCCCTCATCCGCTAGACGTGTAGCTTGCCGTATGGTTCCGTCCGCCTAGCAGCCTGTCGGACTTAGCGCGACGCGGATGCATGCTGTAGGATTGGT
>CAXTDP010000181.1:0-9049 GCA_964242295.1 uncultured Acetobacteraceae bacterium
TGGGCAGGGTGCCGGCGCAAGCTCGCCGCCCTGTGCCGCTGGACGGAGCGCAAGCCGCTGCGTGACGTGGCCGGCATCGGCCGGCTTCAGCAACGCGCAAGCGAACTGCTGGGCTACCTTGAGCGTAACGAGGACGCGCTGGTGCACTACGCCGCCCGGCGTCGGCTTGACGAGCCGAGCTCAACCGTGTTTGTGGAAAGCGCGGTCAACGAGGTCGTAGCCAAGCGCATGAACAAGAAGCAGCAGATGCGCTGGAACAGGGCCACGGTGCAACCCTTCCTCGACGTACGCACGGCGGTGCTGAACGACACGCTCGAGGACGCCTTCCGCTCCCGCCACCCCGGCTTCCGCCCCGTAAACGACGACGAGGTAATCGCAACCGCGGCGTAATCACCCCACAGGTTTGCATGCTCTCCGACCATGGCAGCATGCGGCTCCCAACACCTCACGCTTGACGAGCGGCGGTCCTGTTCCGACCAGGAAGCTCACGTGCCAGCGTGGTACATGGATCGGCGTCTGATCTCTGGGCAGCTTGTGAGCAATTTGGACCGGTTAGCGTTACTGCCAGGCAGGCGTAGATGATGAGAGCCCGCAGTAAACGGGCAAAACGTGTTCATTCCGATCTCACGGATCCCCTCATATCCTTTGATGGCGGTCTTGCCGCGATTCGCATGAACTCCGTAGAACCTCGATGGGATCGAGGGATGGTTTCGGAGCATGGTCAAGGCAGAGCGTTTGGGAGAGATCCGAGGGTTCATCGGCGGTCTCTACGGCCCCGACCTGCATGCCAAACGGGTCGACTCGTTGGCGGCCGCCACGCTCGGCGTGATGGCGGGGGCGTCGCTTGCGGTGTCGATGATCGGTCAGGCACTGGCGCAGGCGCGGGGTCTGGTAACCAAGCACGCAGTCCCGCTGGATGCTCTCGCATCCGGCAAGCAGGTGGACCGGTTGATGAGCAACGCGGGGATCGACGTGTGGGACAGCTTCGCCCGCTGGGTGCCGCAACAGGTTGGCGCGCAGCCTGACATCCTGGTGGCGATGGACTGGACCGACTTCGACCATGACGGCCAATCGACGCTGGTGCTGAGCCTAGTAACGAGCCACGGCCGCGCCGCGCCGCTGATATGGCTGTCCGTCTGGAAAGACGAGATCGCGACCCGGCGCAACGACTACGAGGACGCCTGCCTGCGACGCCTGGCCGAAACGCTGCCGGCCGGCCGCCGGGTGACGATCTTGGCCGACCGCGGCTTCGGTGACCAGAAGCTGTTTGCCTTCCTGGCCGAACTCGGCCTCGGCTACGTCATCCGTTTCCGCGGCAACATCCGCGTGGCCAACGCCGATGGAGAGACCAAGCCTGCCGCCGAGTGGGTGGGCAAGGAGGGCCGGGCCCGCAAGCTGCGGAACGCCCGGGTCACGGCGCAGGGGCGGCAGGTAGGTGCCGTGGTCTGCGTGCACGCCAAGGGCATGAAGGAGCCGTGGTGCCTGGCCGCAAGCGACCCCGACGCGACAGCCGCTGTGCTGATCAATCACTATGCCAAGCGCTGGACCATTGAACCCGGCTTCCGCGACACGAAGGACCTGCGGTTCGGCATGGGACTGTCGTCAACCCGTGTCAGCGAGCCAATGCGGCGCGACCGGCTTCTGCTGGTCAGCGCCTTCGCCATGGCGCTGCTGACCCTGCTCGGCGCCACAGGCGAGAGCCTCGGCATGGACCGGCAGCTCAAGTCCAATACATCGAAAACCCGAAGCCATTCGTTGTTCCGACAAGGCTGCATGCTCTACGAACTGATCCCGAACATGCCAGAGCACAGGCTCACTCCGCTCATCGCGGCGTTCGCCAAAGCTGTCTCACAGGCCAGCGAATTCAATGGCTTGTTTGTCTAGACAAAATGAGGGGATCGTTGAGCATTCCGATATGAAATCCGCCAGGTCTAATCCCAAATGCGCTTCTAATACTTTTTCAAACACAGCAGCACTCGCATTGATCCATGCACTATGGCATCCCGCCCAGCCTGGCTTACCTCGTGTTGGCGATCCACTCTTCTTCTAGTGCCTCCTCATTGACCAGCAACACCGCCAACGCCTCCTCTACGGTGTCCACTTCCCAAGTGTCCCAGCCCTCCACCATGCGCAGGCGCACTCGACCAAATCCCGTGAGATGCATCATGTAAATGCAGCTGTGGGCCTCACGCTGGGCAAATTCCGCGAGTTCCTCTACGGCATCGTCCTGACTGGTGAGCGAGACCCGGAACCCGCGGGGGCGCTTAGCGGACCAGGCCAGGAGAGTTTCGCGCTCTGCTTCGGAGAAAGCAGGGGCTTTGACTTCGGCAATGTCGGACATGGGCGGGAGGCCTCGTTCATGGGGAGGCTGCATAGAGCCACACCGGCCGCGTTATTGCCTGTCAGGATCAGGGGGTCTTTGTCGGCCTATGTCAGTGCGAGACCGTTCTGACCTGACCCCAGTCTGGCCTACCTGGCATCGGCGATCCAGCGGACTTCCCGCTCTTCTTCAATGGCCAGCAACTCCGCCAGGGCCTCCTCTACCGTGTCGCACTCCCATTCGGCGTAACCAACCACTATGCCCATGCAAATTCGCCCGTTTGGTAGTGGATGGAGACGGTAGAGGTATTCGTGCGTCCCCCTCTGGGTGATCATCGCAAGTTCATCGGCAGCAGTATTCGGGGTGGTGAGCATGACCCGAAATCCGCGGGGACACTTTGCGGACCACGCCAGGAGAACTGCACGCTGCTCCACAGAGAATGCGAGGGCGCCGGCTTCGGCGGTGTCGGACATGGCGGGCCTGCGTGGTTGATGGCGCATAGAGCCACGCCGGCCGCGCTAACGCCTGTCAGGATTGGAGTAACCTTGTTGGCTAATGTCACTGCGAGAGCGACCAGGCTCCGGCCCCCTACTCTGTCGCTCTGCCCTCAACCCGCGCCAGGACCCGTCTAACTGCCGTGGCGGTCCACTCGCAACTGCGCGGCGTCCGCACTCCCCGGGCATTCAGCTCCGTCGCGCTCCCAGCGACGAATGCCGCGCCGCTTTGGCGTAGCTCGTCCAGCACGGGCATTCAAAGCTTGGCATCAGACTCCCCGTTCGTGCACGAAGCACATGATGGCGAGCGCCGGCGTCCAGCGCACATTTCATGACAGAGCTTGGCATGCTGCGTTGCAATAAATCGCGCACATAGATTGCCTGTCGCCGCCCTGCCTGACGATCTCAACATGCCAGGGCGCGTGACGCGTCAACCTTTGAGGACCTGTTATGAACGCCCCGCTTACCAAGGAGCAAATGCCGCTTCTGATGTCTGACCGCCTGACTTATCGCGCATCCGGCATCAAAGCCGCGCTGCGTCCGGCAACAGGCCTGTTCGCCCGTCTCCGCGGGGCAGCGGCTTACCTTGCCAGCCTGCCACAGCGCTGCGCCGTGATGGACGAGCTGTCCCTGCTGACCGACCGTGAGTTGGCCGACATTGGCCTGAACCGCAACGAGTTGGAGCGAGTGTTCAACCCACGCTTCGCCGAACGCTACCACCGTGCGGGTCCAGGCTACGACGACTGAGCAGCAGCAGGTCGGTCCCGCGTCGCGACTAGCGCATCTGCTGTGGTCCGTCGGCTGGACCGATCATCATCTCCTGCAGTTCTCTTTGCACCCAGGCACCTGCGAGCAGGTCAGGCGGCGTGGTTCAGAAGCCGCGGTTTATGGGTTACACCGAAAGTGGCCAGAGCCGCGTCAACCAAGGAGTTCCATGTTTCGCGAGTAACCCGGATCTGAACCACGCTCTGTATCAGGTGTCGCCATCTACGCTGTATCGCCACTTGCCGGGTGGGCGCAGCGCAGTTATATCAAACGCCCTTCGCTCTGACAGTTTCCGTCATTGCGAGGAGCGCAGCGACACGGCAAGGACCGTGCTGGCGTCCCTGGATTATAGCGCCGCAAGCGGCTCGCAACGACAGCTTGGCAACGTAAAGGTCAGTGCGAAGGGCCGTTGGTATTACCAGCACGGGCACGGTGGCCGACCCTGCCTGACCTGCCGGTCAAACCAAGGAGGGAATTAAGGTTGAAGGTACAGCATCAGCATGGGTGAGGGCATGACACGGGAACGCTGGCTCAGCCTTGGCTTACAGGAAGAGGCGCTGCCGGTGTTCGAGGCTGGAAGCTTGCGGACCATTGAGGCTGCTGACAGTGGGGTCGTCGGCATCCCTAAGCACGGCGCAAGCCACCACCTGCTCGGCACCACGTCGTCCGGGGAGGAAGCCATGGCCGTCGCCACCATCCTGCGCCTGTTCAACCCGAACTGACCATGTTGGCCGCGAGAGGCACACGATGACCGTGACCAAGAGGCAGCAACTCGTCCGCGAGCTGGACACCCGCGTCCGTTACCTGCGCCTGACGGGCCTGGATGACACCGCCCTGGTCGCTGCCATGTCCGACCGGATGGCCGACTTCCAGGCCCTTCTGGACGCCGCCGGGCCGGGCGGCATGGACAGCCTTGTCGGGCGGCTGTCAGACTTACGGCACTACGCCGCCCTGCTCTCCTCCGTTGCCGCCGTCGTCCGCGACGACACGATCAGGGTGCCGGAGTAGGCAACAGCGGGCATGAGGAACACGCCTGCACCTGCCGGTGCTGGCCCAAGATGTTCCATGTCGGTCCAGAGACATACAGCGAACGATGGATAACACCGGGGATAGACTGGTGGACGGGGTCACATCATGGGTCATCGTTCCTGGTTCGTTCACATATTGCGCTGCCTGCGCCATGGCCGATGTTCCGCCCTCATCGAGAGGGACCGCTGTCCGTTTTCCCGATCGTCAATCAAGGTGTCCGGCATCCCGTGAGCGGTTCAGGGTTGCCGGATAAGATGGGCCTGGCCAGTTGAACCTCGCTTGGCGGACATCCGCAGGCGCCCGTAACGGCAGGAAATCGATGATATCAGGAAAGGAACTCCTTTCTGAACACCTGGCGTCCGCTTGCCCGCCCGGCGATCAAGGTATCCGCCTCGCCATGGGCGGCCCGAGGCGCTCGGATAGAGCGGATATCCCGTCGTTGTTCGGGTAAGACGGTTGGAGATAGTAGCGGCGCTACTGCCCCGACCTCCTGGTTCCGGCAGCACGACAGCGCGCTACCCTGTCAACGAGCGGTCGAGCAGCCATTCCAATGTCGCCACCAGGCCGTCCGGGCTGTATGGCTTGGTCAGCATCTCCACCCGGTTCCATTCACGGAGCTTCGCCGTGACGGCATCAGCCCGGGCGGTCGTTATCAGCATGGGAATGTCCGGATGCGTTCAGGCTGCCGGCCCGGGAGCAGGGTGAGGGTGCTCCTGGAAGAAGCGCAGCATCTCCCGGGTGGCGTCCGGACCTTGCGGATCGGTGTAGGAGCCAGCGGCCTTGCCGCCGGACCAGGCATGGCCGGCTCCATGAACCACCCACTGCTCGCTCACCGGCCTGCCTGTCGTATCGGAGCGGACCGTCCGGCTGTAGGCGCGGCCACCCGGAACCTGCCCGGTGTGCACCTGCGACCGCGGCGCCGCACTCTGCACCGACTGCTCGACGACATCGTCGCCGTTGCGCGGGCTGACGATGGTGTCCCGGTCGCCATGGAACACGATGGACGGAACGAGGCGACGAGGTGCGCTGCCGCGCTGGCGGCGCTGGGTGACGGCCCCGCTGCCACCTCGCATCACCGCCATCGCCGAGGGCAGGTCACGCGCCGCGCCGCATGCCAGGCCCGAGTGCACGCCGATCGCGGCATACAGGTCCGGGTAGGTCTCGCCCATGATGGCAGCGGCAGCGCCGCCGGCCGACAGCCCCGCGACATAGACGCGCTGTGGATCAACCGCATAGTCCTGCATCACCTGCCGGGTGATGCCGGCGATCAACGACGGCTCTCCTGAACCGCGCTGCTGGTCGTCCTCGCTGTACCAATTCCAGCACTTCTGCGCGTGTGCGCTGCTTGTCTGGCCGGGATAAACGACAAGGCAGGTCTGCTCCTCGGCCGCGGCGTTCATGCCGGTGCCGGCGGCGAAGTCGGCAGGCGATTGCGTGCAGCCATGCAGCATGACGATCAGCGGAACTGGCTGTCCCGTGTAGCCGCTGGGCACATAGAGCCTGTAGGGACGGTCGCCAGCCGGGTTGCTGAATGTGCGCGACAGGAACTGCGCGCCTTCCGGCACCACGGCTTCGGCTGTCCCATGGGAGGAAAGGCCGAGTCCGGACGGCAGGGTGACGCCACCGGCTGGCATGGCGAAGTCTGGCAATCCCACTGGCAGGTGCGATTGAACCAGGCCGCGCACCGTTGCGGGCACGAAGCGGAGCCAGTCCGGGCCTGGAGCAGTCTTGGCCACGCTGTCGAGGCCGGCTGGCTGCTCCCGCAAGGTCGAGCCGGCTGCTGCCGCTTGGCCTTGACCGAGGTGCCTCATCGCGGCGAGAGCCATGGCAAGCTGGCCTGCACGAGAAGCGTTCGGCACGCGTGCGGAATAGGTCTTGGGCATGATTTTGGCTTTCACTTGGGAACCCCGTCAGGCAGCCCCGTTCGGACCCGGCACCGGCGTCCGTCGCATGTCGATCCCAGTCGCTGCGGTCCGTCACCGCATCCGGTCTGCCAAGGCGGCGCGAACCTCGGGGGTGGCGTGCAGCGCGCCCAGCACCGTGATCTCGGCAATGGCCGCACGCGCCAGCTCCGGCGTGACATCACGGGCGATGGTGGCAAGCCCCAGGACCTTGACCTGCAGCATCTCCCCGGCATCCCGCACCGCCTCAAGCTCCTGGCGGCTGTAGGTCCGCAAGCCCAGGTCCAGCGTTTTGCGTGCCACGGATTGCCGGACAACCTCGGCGTGGCGATCAAGCTGGTTGCGGATTGCCGTGCGGATGAAGTCTGTGCGGTTGGCATAGAATCCGTCCTGGACCATCAGGTCGATGTGGCCGAGATCGACGAAGCCCAGGTTGATCGTGATCTTCTCGCTGTCAGCGATTCTGGGCCGTAGCTCCTGCACTGCGCGCATCGTCACCTCACCATCCATACGCCATCCATATGGATGGTGATATCGGTCGGTGAGCTGCCCGTTGCAAGACCGGGGTGCGGATGCAATCCGTAAGGCCTCGACCGTCATGCAAGATGCTTGCAGGCTGCCGTTTCCTGAGCCGCAGCAGCGTAGTGCCGCTCACGCGCCCAAGGCGGGTTCATCGTGTATCGCAGGCCCTCCCAGACACATGGCGGTGGCTACAGATTGATGGGCGATCTGAACCACGCCGCTGCGTGGCGCAGACTCCGACCTGCTGCGGCCAAGCACCGCAAGGGACATGACCCGGCGCGGTCCGCAGGCAAACCTCGTCGAGTTCCCCCAGTGTGGCCACATACCTGCCCTGATGGACAGGCATCAGGTCGGCACAGCATCAGTTGGCTCGGGTCAACTAGCACTGCATCTACTTAGAAAGCCCGATTATGCTGCACTGCACAATTCTCTTGCAACCAAGAGGCGAGGGCCGTATCACGGCCTTGCTGCACCGCAGCAAAACCAAGGAGGCCCGCCGCTCCGGTCAGGGTGCTCCTCAGCGAGGAACAGTCCTATGTCGAGCACCACCGGCCAGATCAGCAGCGAGACCCATTCCTTCGACCAGACCGTCGCCAACCTGAAGCAGGGCGCTGACGCTGCCAAGACGATGCAGGCCGAGGTGTCGGGTCATATTGCGCGAGCGGCCATAAGCTTCGCGGCCTACAACCAGGCCTCAGCCGCGGCGTACGTGCAGGCCGGCCAAATCCTTGCGACCGGGTCCCAGGACCTGTCCCGTCAAACGGCGGAGTCTACCCAATTGGCGTTTACTGAAACCCTTGCAGGCATCCGCGCCGTGGCAGGTGCAAAGACTTTCAAGGAGTGGATCGAGCTGCAGGCGAACCTGTTCCGCACGTCGGCGATTCGGGCCGTGTCCGAGGGGAGCCGCTTCGCTCATGCCAGCATCGACCTGACCGAGAGCGCGTCGGCGCCGCTGATCGCCCGTGCCGTGGCGGCCGCCGAGACTATGGCCGCGCCCAAGGCCTGACATCAGAGGAGCTGGCGGGGTCAGCCCACCCCGCCGGCGACGACTGGTTTCTGCGCGGCCATGAACGCCTGCGCCTCCGGCAGGGTCTCGAAGACGTGCGGCGCCAGCGCCCGCTCGGCCAGGCTCGCCCCGAGCTTCAGCCGCATGAAGGCACTGGTCGTGTAGCGTGAGGCGGACGTGTAGTAGCGCTGCTGCAGGTATGTGATGGTGGAGAAGAACGCATCCGACACCGCCGGGTCGAGCGTGAAGCTGTCGTAGTTGGCGACCAACGCGATCCGGTGCCCGATGGCGCGACAACGGCTTTCCACTTCGCGGCGCACCAGCTCCACGTCGTCGGTGGTGCGGACCTGGAAGCCCTCCCAGTTGATGAACAGCGTGTCCCGCTCAGCGTCGAAGCTGATGCGCTCGGCCAGGGACAGGCCCAGCAGCATGGCTTCCATCCCCATCGGCTCCGGCTGGAACAGGCGGGCATCCATCGGCTTGGGGTCGCGCACGATGGGCTGGAACCCCATGTGCGCCAGGATGTCGCGGCCGATGTCGATGCCGGGCGCGACCTCGGTCAGCTCCACTCCCTCGGCCGTGCGGCGCAAGACGCAGCGTTCGGTCACATATAGCACGGGCTGCCCGGTCTCGCCGGCAAGGCCGCCGTTGAAGGTGACCTGCTCGACCTGCCCGATGAACTTGCGCGACCGTCCCTCGTGCACGATGCGCAGCCGTCCGTCCTCGATGGCGGTGACCAGGCCGCCCGCGGTGAAGGCACCGGTGAACACCACCTTGCGGGCGTTCTGGCTGATGTTGATGAAGCCGCCTGCGCCGGCCAGCCGGCCGCCGAACCGGCTGACGTTGACGTTGCCCTGGCCGTCCGCCTGCGCCATGCCCAGCACGGCCAGGTCCAGCCCGCCGCCATCGTAGAAGTCGAACTGCTGGTTCTGTTGGATCACCGCCTCCGGGTTCAGCGCCGCGCCGAAGTCAAGGCCGCCCTGCGGCATGCCGCCGATCACGCCGGGCTCGG
>CAXTDP010000182.1:0-7228 GCA_964242295.1 uncultured Acetobacteraceae bacterium
CCGATCTGGATCACCGTCCGCAGGTGCGGCAGCCGCGCGCTGCGCAGCTCGCCCGGCGCCGCGCCCGCCATCTCCGGCGCCAGGCCCGTCAGCATCCCGATGTAGTCGCTTGTCTTGAAGCTGGTCGCCGTCACCAGCGCCTTGCAGCCGACCTTGTTGAGCGCAAATTCCAGCTCCGTCACGCGGAAGGCCGGGTTGATGTTGACCAGGATGATGCCGGCCTTGGCGGTGGCGAACTGCACCACCACCCATTCGGCATTGTTCAGGGACCAGATGCCCAGCCGGTCCCCGCGTTCCAGCCCCAGCGCGAGCAGCCCGGCGGCAAAGGCATCGGCGCGGGCGGCCAGCTCGCCATAGGACCAGCGGACGCCGGCCGAGGGCACGATCAGCGCCGGGCTGTCCGGGACCCGGGCGGCGGTGCGGTCCAGGTTCTGGCCCAGCGTCTCCCCCAGCAAGGGCACGTCGCGGGCGCCGTGGACATAGCTGATGGCGGCAGTCATGGACGCTCCCCGGTATGGCCCGGCCGCACCGTCCGGCCGGTCGTTGCGGGCATGGTAGCGACGCCGCGGCCCCGTGGGCAAGCGGGGTTCCCCGACAGTCGTGCCTCAGGTTGGAGGTGGGCTCGCGGCCCAGAACGGTCATGTGCAGGGCGTGGCTCTACGCCCCAAGCTGGCCCTAGGCGGACTGGCGGCCTTGAGGTGACGGGCAGCGATGAGCGGACAACCGCGCCCACGTCAGCTCAAGGCTGCCGCCTCTCATGCGCGCTGCAAGGACTGGGTCTGCTCCAACCGGCGCGTTGCACGATCGAGGAATTCGGTGGGGCTCATCTTGGTGACCTGTCGGAACGCGAAGCAAAATGCCGCCGTGCTGGCAAAACCGGCGTGTGCAGCCACCTGGGAAATCGCGCTCCCGGCGGAGAGCTGGTCAATCGCGAGGACGATCCGCGCCCTTTGCCGCCAGGCCTTGTAGGTCAGCCCTGTCTCGACCGGGAACAGTCGGCTGATGGTCCGGACTGAAGTGGCGGCACGGGAAGCCAGCTCGCCGATGTCGAGCTGGCTCCGAGCATCGGCAAAGGCCATGTCGGCGACCCGCCGCCCGATCGCACTGACCGGCAACGGCAGGAAGGTCGGCGCATCCGGCGTTTCGGTAAGCTCGTGGAGGATCAGCCTGACAACCAGCCCGGTCTTCTCGGGCAGGGCATCCTCCGCAAACGCCGCAAAGATCAGCTCCCGCAGCAGCGGGGTGACCCTCAATGCGAACGGCCGATCGAGGGACGCCGACGGCGCCCACTCCCGCGCTGCCGAGGGATGCCAATAGATCATCCAGTGCTCGGCATCGCAGAGCACGTCAACGCCATGCAGCACCCCAGGCGGCACCCAGACGGCAAGCTGCGGTGGGACAAGCCAGCGGCCCAACGTCGTGTAAACCTGCATCGTGCCGGAAGCGGCAAAGATCAGCTGCGCCTCGTCGTGACCATGCAAGGCGACGGCTGCCCCCCGGGTCTTGGAACCCCGCAACGTCCGGAATGGCGGCTGCCCGGCAGGTTGGCGTTTCATCGATGTCATTTGGCGCAACATCGCAGAGACACCTTGCTAGGTAAACCACGCCATCGCGTAATTCGAAACCACGGAACATCAGCATGAAGATGACTGGCAACACGATCCTTGTCACCGGCGGCACAAGCGGGATTGGCCGCACGCTCGCGGAGGCCCTCCACGACCGCGGCAACCAGGTGATCGTCGCAGGGCGCCGGCAGGCGCTGCTCGACGAGGTGGCGGCGGGTCGCGACGGCATGGCGGGACTGCAGCTCGACCTGGACGATCCGGCCTCGCTGCCGCGTTTCGCCGACGACCTCCGCACGCGCTTTCCCCAACTGAACGTGCTGGTGGTCAATGCCGGCATCTCAAGCCAGGAAGACCTGGCGGACGGTTGGGACATGTCCGTTTCAGCAGCGATGGTCGAGACGAACATCCTCGGCACCATGCGCGTGGTCGCGGCGCTGCTGCCCAGCCTGAAGCGCCAGCCGGACGCGGCCATCATCGCCACGACGTCGAACCTTGCCTTCGTGCCACGCGCCCGCTTTCCCACCTACTGCGCCACCAAGGCCTTCCTGCACTCCTGGCTGCAGTCGCTGCGTCACCAGCTCCGCGACATCCCGGTCGAGGTGCTGGAGCTGGCGCCGCCCTACGTGCGGACCGAACTGACCGGCCGGCACCAGGCGTCCGACCCGCGTGGCATGCCGCTCGATGCTTACGTCACGGAAGTCATGGCTCTGCTGGAGGCGCACGATCATCCCGGGGGTGAGGTCCTGGTCGAACGCGCCCGCGACGAGCGACTGGCCGAACGGTCCGGTCGCTATGACGCCGTCTTCGCCGCCATGAACCCGGCGTGACGCCCGAGTTCCCGCCGACGCCAACCAAGGATCGCCCGTCCATGTCGTCTTCAACCTCTACCGTCCCGCTCCGCAGGGACCGTGATCTCCACCGCGTGCTTTGGCTCACGCTGGCGCTGTTCCTCTCCTACCTTTGCGTCGCGATGTCCCTGCCGGTGATCTCGGTCTTCGTCACCGAGCGAATGGGCCTTGGGAACGGACTTGCAGGGCTTGCCGTGGGCATAACCTTCGCGTCCACCATCGTGACGCGGGGAATGGCCGGGCGCATGGCCGACCATCGCGGCAGCAAGCTCACCATGGTCCGGGGACTCTGGATCTATGCCGTGGCCGCGCTCGTTTGCGCCGCCGCGAACTGGCATGTCCTTCCAGGCCCGGCCGCCTACGGCGTCCTCATCGTCGGCCGGCTGCTGCTCGGCGTGGGCGAGAGCTTGACGGTCGTCGGGCTTATGGCCTGGTGCTTCGGCATCATGGGGCCGAAGCGCTCGGGCCGGGTGTTCGCGCTGGTCGGCATGGCCCTGTATGGCGCGTTCGCCGTCGGCAGCCCGATCGGCCTTGCCCTGTTCAATTGGGCAGGCTTTGCCGGCGTCATGGGCGCCAGCGCGCTCGTCCCCCTGGTCGGGCTGGCAATGGCGGCGCCGGTCGCGGCTGTGGCACTCCATGCCGGGGAGCGCCCAACCTTCTGGCGCATCATTGGGCGGATTTGGCAGCCGGGTGTTGCGCTTGCCCTTGCCGGCGTTGGCTCCGCTGCGATGGGCGCCTTTCTGCCGCTGTTCTTCCTTCATCAGGGCTGGGCTCATGCCGGGCTGGGCCTCAGCCTTTTCGGCGCCGCCTATGTGGTGGTTCGCATCCTGTTCGGTCACATGCCGGACCGGATCGGCAGCGTCCCGGTCGCGTTCGTCTCGCTGACGTTCGAGGCCGCCGGGCAATATCTGCTGTGGACCGCGTCCAGCCCCGTCATGGCCCTTATGGGCGCGTGCCTGACGGGGCTTGGTTGCTCCCTGGTATTCCCGGCTATGGGCATGGAAGTGGTCCGCCGCGTCCCGCCGCACATGCGCGGCACCGCAGCGGGCGGCCTGGCGGCGTTCCAGGACCTGGCCTTCGGCTTGACCGGCCCGGCGACAGGTCTGCTGGCCGACCAGTTCGGTTACAGCGTCGTTTTCTTGATCGGCGGCCTGGCTGCGACCCTCGGTTTTGCCGTGGTCATCGCCATCGCGCGGAAGGATCGGGAGCAGACCACGTAACTCCCATCCTCACCCGCTGCCAACGTCCGTTTCCGATGATTGTGTAAACAGCCCGCAATGACCGGAACCGGCGCAAACCGGCCGTCCACCGCGCAAGCCCTCCACGTTCGCTCCCCACCAGGACCCGACATCCAAACTGAACCCCTACCTCTCCAATGCTGGCGTCCATGCCCGGAGCGCAATCGCGGTCGTGCAACGGCAGGGACCGGCCTATATGTCGGCAAAGACAAGAGGAAACCCGCCGTGTCCGCAACCCTGTCCAATCGCCTGCCCGGCCTCAACTTCGACCTCGGCGAGACCGCCGACATGCTGCGCGGCTCGGTCGAAACCTTCGCCGCCGACGAGATCGCGCCGCGCGCCGCCGCCATAGACCGCGACAACGACTTCCCCGCGGACCTGTGGCGCAAGATGGGCGACCTGGGCGTCCTGGGCATCACCGTGGAGGAGGAATATGGCGGCGCCGGGATGGGCTACCTGGAGCATGTCGTGGCGATGGAGGAGATCAGCCGCGCCTCCGCCTCGGTGGGCCTGAGCTACGGCGCACACAGCAACCTATGCGTGAACCAAATCCGCAAGAACGGCACCGAGGCGCAGAAACGCCATTATCTGCCCAAGCTCGTCAGCGGCGAGCACGTGGGCGCCCTGGCGATGAGCGAGAGCGGCGCCGGGTCGGACGTGGTCGGGATGCGGCTGCGCGCCGACAAGCACGGCGACCGCTACGTGCTGAACGGCACCAAGATGTGGATCACCAACGGCCCCGACGCCGACGTCCTGGTGGTTTACGCTAAGACCGACCCGGCCGCCGGTCCCCGCGGCATCACAGCCTTCCTGATCGAGCGCGGGATGCCCGGCTTCACCTGTGCGCAGAAGCTGGACAAGCTCGGCATGCGCGGCAGCAACACCGGAGAACTGGTGTTCCAGGATTGCGAAGTCCCCGAGGACAACGTGATCGGCGGCCTCGGACGCGGCGTGAACGTGCTGATGTCAGGCCTGGATTACGAGCGCGCGGTGCTGGCCGCGGGCCCCCTGGGCATCATGCAGGCCTGCATGGACGTGTGCGTGCCCTATATCCACGAGCGCAAGCAGTTCGGCCAAGCCATCGGCGAGTTCCAGCTTATGCAGGGCAAGATCGCCGACATGTATACGACGATGAACGCCGCCAAGGCCTACGTGTATGCCGTCGCCAAGTCCTGCGACCGCGGCGAAACGACCCGCAAGGACGCCGCCGGCGCCATCCTCTATGCCGCGGAAAAGGCGACCTGGATGGCGCTGGAGGCGATCCAGGTTTTGGGCGGCAACGGCTACATCAACGATTACCCGACCGGGCGGCTGCTGCGGGACGCCAAGCTGTATGAGATCGGCGCCGGCACCAGCGAAATCCGGCGCATGCTGATCGGCCGGGAGCTGTTCAAGGAAACGGCGTAGCAAGCGAAGCTGCCTCTGCTCCCGCCTCCCCGACGCCAGGCCGTCAAGTCACCCGGTTGCGGACGCGGAAGCGCGGGTCCTGCCACGCGGCGCTGGCGAACACGTCCCCAAGCGCCGCCGCGGCGTCCCACAGGTCGGCATAGCGCAAGGTGAGCGGGGTGATGCCGAACCGCAGGATGTCAGGCGTGCGGAAGTCGCCGATCACGCCGCGGGCGATCAGCGCCTGCATCACCGCGTAAGCCTCCGGGTGGCGGAAGGAAACTTGGCTGCCGCGTGCGGCCTCCGCCATAGGCGTTGCAACCTGCAGCCCGGCGCCGGGGCACTGCTGCGCGGCAAGCTTCATCAGCAGCGCGGCCTGGCGCAGCGACTTCGCCCGCACGTCCGCCATCGGCGCCCGCAGCGCGATGTCCACTCCCACCTCCAGCGCCGCCATCGCGAGGATCGAAGGCGTGCCGACGACGGCGCCCATGATGCCCGGCGCCGGACGGTAGCTCCCGTCGAACGCGAAGGGGTCGGCATGGCCAAGCCATCCGGTGATCGGGTAGCGCACCTCCGCCTGCAGCCGCCCGGCGACATACAGGAACGCCGGGGCACCCGGCCCGCCGTTGAGGAACTTGTAGCCGCAGCCGACCGCCAGATCGGCGTCTGCCGCCGCAAGGTCCACCGGGACGGCGCCGGCGGAGTGCGCCAGGTCCCACAGCACCAGTGCCCCCGCCGCGTGCGCCGCCGCCGTGACCGCTGCCATGTCGTGCATTGCCCCGGCACGGTAGTCCACGTGGGTCAGCATCACGACGGCCACATCCGGCCCGAGCGCCGCGGGAATTTGGTCCGCGGCGACCAGCCTCAGCTCATGGCCTTGCCCGAGTAGCGCGGCCAGCCCCTCGGCAATGTAGAGGTCAGTCGGGAAATTGCCGGCCTCGGACAGGATGACGCGGCGGCCGGGCCGCAGCCGGAGTGCGGCTGCCAGCAGCTTGAACACGTTGATTGAGGTCGAATCCGCCGCGATCACCGTGCCCTCCGGCGCGCCGAGCAGGCGGCCGATCTTGCCACCCACCCTGGCCGGCAGCTCGATCCACCCGGCGTCGTTCCAGGAGCGGATGAGGCCTCCACCCCATTCCCGCTCCACCACGGCTGCAACCCGGCCCGGCGTGGCCCGCGGCAACGCGCCGAGCGAGTTGCCGTCGAGGTAGATCACGCCCTCCGGCAAGATGAACTCGTCGCGGAACGGCGCGAGCGGGTCGTCCCGGTCCATCGCTTCCAGCCCAGCCCTTGTGATCATGCGCTCATGTCTCAAGGTCCCCGGCGGATCACCATCAGCCCCGCCGCATAGGAGAGCCACACCTGGCGCTGGCTGAACCAGTCCAGGCCCAGCAGCATGTCCGCCGGGGCAATCTGTAACTCGGTAACGCTGACGGGCATATTGGCGGTCAGGTCCGGGCCCGCTTGCAGCGTCCGCAGCTTCAGGTAGCGAAGCGTCACGCGCTGGCCGTCTATGCCGCGGGCGGTGCTGGCCGCCACCGGCGCGTCCAGGCCCAGGCGCGCCGCGGCGGCGTCCGACACTAGGGTGATGCGGGTTCCAGTGTCAGGAATGGCCAGCATGGGGCTTCCGTTGGCCCGGACCGGCAGCATCCGGTCGCCGCCAGCCTCTTGCAACGGAATGGCAACGCCCGGCGGCGCACATCCGGATGGCGCCAGCAGCGTCAGCCGGCCAGCCCGCAGGTCGAGTTCCACGTCATAGGCCCGCAGCAGGGGCGCGCCGAGCAGCCCGGCCAAGGGCGGATCGGTCACGGGCACGCCGGGCAGGGTCGTAACGGGGACGTGGCCGCTAGGCATCGCCGCCCCGGCCAGCGTCAGGCCGCTCAGCAAGACGACGGGCGCATCCCGGGCGCCCCCGGTGCCCAGCAGCCGGGCCGTCCGCCCGGGTTCGGCGGACAGGCCCAGCCGGGACACGGCATCCGGCAGCAACAGCATCCCCTGTGCCCCCGTGTCGAGCAGCATGGTAACCGGGCGTCCGCCGATCTCCGCTGTGACCAGAGCAAAGCCATCTTGCAGGCGCACAGGCGCCACGGCCCGCATCTCGGGTCGGCACGCGGCGCAGGCCGGAGCAGCAACCAGCAAAGCCAAAACAACCGCTGCCCTACTCCCTCTCCCTCCGGGAGAGGGTCGGGGT
>CAXTDP010000182.1:7238-9049 GCA_964242295.1 uncultured Acetobacteraceae bacterium
AGGGGGGCTTCGGCACTGCACCTGCCCATGAAACGCCATGTCCCCAGTCCACTTGCCACGCCCCGCGCCGCGGCCAAGACCCCCTTACCCCGACCCTCTCCCGGAGGGAGAGGGAGAAGATCAAAGCATCCGCTGCAAGATGATCTTTTGCACGTCCGAGGTGCCCTCATAAATCTGGCACACCCGCACGTCCCGATAAATCCGCTCCACCGGATAATCCGCCAGGTAGCCATATCCCCCCAGCGTCTGGATCGCCGCGGTGCAAATCTGCTCCGCCGCTTCGGACGCGAACAGCTTGGCCATCGCCGCCGCCTCCAGCGCCGGGATGCCAGCGTCCTTCAACCGCGCCGCCCGCAGCGTCAGTTCGCGCGCCGCCGCCAGCTTGGTCTTGGCCTCCACCAGCCGGAACCCCACGGCCTGATGCTCGATGATCGGCTTGCCGAACTGCTTGCGTTCCTTGGCATAGCCAATCGCATATTCTAGCGCCGCCCGTGCCATCCCGACGCTTTGGGCCGCAATGCCGATACGCCCGGACTCCAGCGTGCTCAGCGCGATCTTCAAGCCTTCGCCCTCGGCGCCGATCCGCTGGTCATCTGGCACATGCATGTCGTCGAACGACAGAGCGCAGCTATCGGACGCCTTCTGCCCCAGCTTGTGCTCCACCCGCGCCACCGAGAAGCCCGGCGTGTCGTTGGCCACCACGAAGGCGCTGATGCCCTTCTTGCCCGCAGCCGGGTCGGTGATCGCGAACAGGATAGTGGTCTTGCCGATGCTGGCGTTGGAGATGAACTGCTTGGACCCGTTGACCGTATAGCCGCTGTTGGTCCGCTCCGCCCGGGTGCGTATCCCTGCGGCGTCCGACCCGGCGCCGGCCTCCGTCAGCGCGAAGCTGGCCACGACCTCCCCGCTCGCCATCGGGCGCAGCCAGCGCTCCTTCTGCGCCGGGGTGCCGAACTTCTCCAGGATCTCGCAGGTCGGCGCGTTGTGGACGCTCACCAGAGTGGACACCGACCCGTCCCCGGCGGCGATCTCCTCGATCACCTGGGCATAGGTCTCATAAGGGATCTCGCTGCCGCCCCAATCCGCGCTGTTAGTGGCGCCCAGAAACCCCATCTCACCCAACTCGCGTATGATCTCCGGCTCGATCCGCCCGGCCTTTTCCCGTGCTGCGGCCGTTGGCATCAGCCGCTCCTGCGCGAAGCGGCGGGCGGTCTCGACGATCAGCGCATTCGGGTCGGTGTTTTCGAGCATGGCGGTCCTCCGGCGGGTTCGTTGTCTGTCAGGTAATGGCGGCCAAGGAGGGACGCAACTGTTCCTATTCCGACCTTCAGCGCCTCAACGGTGTAGGGCGGAAAGTCGCAGTGTCTTCCGCCACTAGCATGCGCCGCGGCCTGACGGCGATCGCGCCGCTGTCCCGTCCCTATTCGGCAGCGACGCTCCGTCGCTACTCCGCAGCAACCGCCAGAACCGGGGCGTCCAACTGCGCCAGCAGCGCTCCCCGCCGGGGCCGGGACGCCGCAAGGCTCGCCGCCTTCACCGGGCCGAAACCGCGTATGTCCATCGGCAGCGCCGCCAGTTCCGCAGCCGCGCCCACGGTGTCGTGGCGCAGCCGGCCCAGAGCGCCGCGGATATCCACCTCGTACTCCGCAATCAGCCCACGCTCGACCCGGCGCTCCCCCTGCCACCCGAACACGTCCAGCGCCGTGCCGCGCAGCGCCTTGCCGTGGCGCAGCAGCCGGAACAGCGGCAGCGCGATGCGTCCGGGCACCGCGACCTTGCGCCGCCGCCCCGTCGCCGGGTCCATCCGGCTC
>CAXTDP010000183.1:0-9030 GCA_964242295.1 uncultured Acetobacteraceae bacterium
CCATCCGGGCGCCCGACTGGCGCGGTGCGGCGGCGATCATTGCCGCAGTCGCGCTGTTCATCCTGCTGGCCGACCGCGCCGGCCTGGCGCCGGCGACCTTCGCCTGCGTGTTCATCGGCGCGCTCGGCACGAGCAGCACCAGGCTGGTCGAGGCCGCGATCCTGGCCGCCGCCGTTACGATCTTCGGCGTGGTCCTGTTCCGCTACGGGCTGCAGGTCCAGTTCCCCATCATCCGCGGAGTCCTACAGTGATCGAAACCGGCTTCCTCGGCCTGGTGCACGGCTTCAGCGTCGCGCTGGAGCCGCACAACCTGATGTGGTGCTTCGTCGGCGTGCTGGTGGGTAACATGGTGGGCGTGCTGCCAGGCATGGGGGTGCTGTCCTGCATCTCCATCCTGTTGCCGCTGACCTTCTCGATGCAGCCGGTGGCGGCGCTGCTGATGCTGTCGGGCATCTACTATGGCGCGCAGTACGGCGGTGCCATCTGCTCGATCCTGCTGAACCTGCCGTGCCATCCGCCCCATGCCGTGACGTGCCTCGACGGGTATCCCATGACCCTGCAGGGGCGCGGCGGGGTGGCGCTGGGCGTCACCATGCTGGCCGCGGTGATCGGTGCCGCCTTCGGCATCGTGCAGATGATCTTCATGGCGCCCTACATCGCCCGCATCGCCTTCAGCTTCGGCCCGCAGGAGATCTGCTCGCTGATGCTGCTGGGCCTGCTGGCCGGGGCGACCCTGGCCAAGGGCTCGGCGGTCAAGGGCGTCTCCATGACGCTGCTCGGCATCCTGCTCAGCCTGGTGGGCACGGACGTGAACACGGGCAACGAGCGCTTCACCTTCGGCCAGTTGGAGCTGTCGGATGGGCTGGAGTTGGTCACCGTGTCGCTTGGGCTGTTCGGGATCGCCGAGTTCCTGAAAAGCGTCAATGCCGTGAACCCGGCCGGGACGCGCGCGGTCAAGCTCGGGTTCCGCGACCTGCGGCCGAGCCGCGCGGACCTGCGCCAGGCGCTGCCGCCGGTGCTGCGCGGCACCGTCATCGGCAGCCTGTGCTCGCTGATCCCGGGCACCGGGCCGACCATCGCCTCGTTCATCGCCTATGCGATGGAGAAGAAGATCAGCAAGACGCCGGGCCGCTTCGGCCATGGTGCCATTGAGGGTGTGGCCGCGCCCGAGGCGTCCACCCACTCGGCCGTGCAGGGCGACTTCATCCCGACCATGAGCCTGGGCATCCCCGGTGATGCGGTGATGGCGCTGCTGCTGGGGGCGCTGATGATCCACGGCATCCAGCCGGGGCCGCGGCTGATCGTGGAGCAGCCGGACATCTTCTGGGGCCTGATCGCCTCGTTCTGGATCGGCAACTTGATCCTCGTGTTCCTGAATGTGCCGATGATCGGGATATGGGTGAAGCTGCTGAGCGTGCCGTATCGGTTCCTGTATCCGACCGCGCTATTCTTCGTCTGCATCGGCGTCTTTGCCGCCCGCAACGAGATGTTCGACGTGGGTGCGACGCTGTTGTTCGGCGCCTTCGGCTACCTGCTGCTGCAACTGGGCTTCGAGCCGGCGCCGATCCTGCTCGGGTTCGTGCTCGGCCCACGGCTGGAAGAGAATTTCCGGCGGTCCGTCCTGCTGTCGCGGGGCAGCTTGGCGACCTTCGTGGACCGGCCGATCAGCGCCGTGTTCGTGGGCCTGAGCCTGCTATTGATCCTGGCCCAGGTTTATGCCGCCCTGCGTCGGACGAAGCCGCCCATCCGGGTGCCGGCGGAGGCATTCGACTGAATGCGCCATGCGGCATGGCCTTTGCCAAGCCTCGTGGTTCGGGCGGGTCGCGTCATCTGCGCTCGTTGCAGGCCAAGCAGGACGCATCACGGCACAGCCCAGGTAGCAGGGGCGGCAACCCCGTCTATGGGATATGCGGGCGGAGCCTGAGTTTGCCGTTCTGCCGGAAGCAGGCCACCTGCTGTTCAACCCCGCTGTTCCACATTGTCCCGATTAGGGTTGGCGCCTTCCTGGTTCAGTTCGCCATCTGACACTTCATGAAAACTCCAAAAGATTCGTTCCTGGACACTGCACGCCATGACTGCCACATTCATTCTTGAGCTTTGGCGTCCACTTATGATTGCGTTGTTAACCGGGGCTTTTGATGGCAATTGAGGCCATCGGCTGAAGCGGCTGCCGAATGCGGTCTTCAGTCCAAGATCATTCGCCCCATAGGAATGGATGACACAGCAACATATTGGCATTCGACGAAGGATAGATGTCAAATGCAAATCTCTCTTGACCATTTTATTCTCGATAAGGTCATCTCCGCCATTGAGCGGACCATCCGCATCGGGCAGAGGAAAGTCACGTTGCATACCAAGCTCACTCCCGATTTGGCTCTGAGCGGGTTCGGCAAGTTGAAGCTTGCGATTTCCCTGGAAGAAATCTTTGATGTCGAACTCTCGAATGAAAGGGTGGAGCAGTTTGCAACTGTTTCGGACATAGTGACATACATCGGCGGGCACTACTTTCGGGACGTTGAGCTTTTGCAGCTGGCCGAGGTTGCCTAGCTTTCCCGTGTCCTTGATCATTGTGGCCGCGGCAAAGACGGCCGGTGTGGATGCGACGTAGAACGTGCCCGGCGCTGCACTGAAGCTACGTCAATAAGCGCCATGCGGCTGCTGCACGCCTGCCGCCAATGCTTGTCCTGACCTGGGTGTGCAGTATCGGCACACCCGGCCCCATGCGCCTGGGACCGCCGGCCTTGAAACGGCTTTGCCACGAGGGGCTGATCGCCACAGCAGGCTACGGCTCCGGGGCCTTCATGCTATGGCGGCCTGGGCACGCCGGGGCCGCGGTCCCGCACCACCAGGCGCGCCCAGGAGCCTCGCCGGTCCAGCAGGGCTTCCACGTCCGCGCCGTCGGGAGTGTAGAACAGGGCGTTGGCCAGCACGTTTTCCGCCACCCGGCGCAGCAGGGCGGCATCCCCGCTGACCCATATGGGACCGCCGTGCCGGATCAGGTGGATGCACTGCGCCCGTTCCCGCCACTCGAACGTCACGTTGTCCATCGCTTCTTGGACGGCAACGGCGAGTTCAACCGGAACCGACCGCTCCAGCTCCGTGGCGCCTTGCAGCGACGACAGCACCAGCAGTTCGCGCACCAGGTGGGACACAGTGTCCAACTCGCGCTCCATGTGGTCGAATCGGGGGCCTCCCGTGCCGCCGGGCAAGGCCGAGCGCCATGCTGAGGCGGGCCAGCGGAGGCTTGATCTCGTGGCTTACGTCGTCAATGAACCGCCGTTGCGCCTGCAAGCTGGCGGCGACACGGCCGGCCATGTGGTTGAATTCGCGCACGAGGTCGGCGGCCTCGCCGCGCCGCTTGTCGCGGTCGCGTCCGGCGCGGGCGGGCAGGTTGCCTGCCGCGAAGGCGGGAGCGGCGCGCAGACGCCGGATCGGCCGTGCAAGGTAGCGGGCGAGGAAGAGGCTGACAGCCGCGCAGGTCGCCGGTTCGATGAGCGGCAGCAGCGCCCGCCACGGCCCTGGGAAGGTGCCGAGCAGGCATGGCCGGGGCAACAGGGTGGCGACTAGGCAGGGCCACGGACTGGCGTGCGCCATAAGCCGCAGGGACGGCTTGGCCGGCGCACCCACCCTGGGAGGGCGCGTCCAGACGCATCGAAAGCTGCCGGCGCATCCCTTGCTGCGCCGTCGCGACGAGAACCTCGGCGGCTGCCGGTCCGTCCCGGTCCATCACGGCGTAGATGGCTTGGGCATACAACGGCAGCGCCGCACCCATTGCCGGACTGCTTTCAGCCCCTTACCGTCTAGGAACAACGACAGGCAAGGTGAGGTTGACGCGCGATGAGGTCATGCTGGACCGCGTTCATGCTGCTCGTGCTGGCCGGGGCGCCCTTGGTCGCTATTCCGGATGCATCGCTGGCGCAGTCGGCATCCAGTCCCGGCATCGGCGGCTCGTCCGCCGGGGGACATGGTGGACGCCACGGCGGAAGCCGGCGGCAACGCTCCGGCCCGGCAGGGGCGCCGGCGCAAGATGCGCCCCAGCTCAAGCGCGACCCGGCGCAGCGTCTCGACGCAGGTGCCGTGGTGTGCCGCACCGAGGCTGACCTGCTGCAGCATCAGGCGGTGATCCTAGCGCGGCTCAATGGCGGGAACGCCGAGGAAGCAGTGAGCTGCCGGCTCGTCCGCGCCATGACGGCCGTGGCTGTCGTCGAGCGCCACGGCCCCGCCAGCACCGAGATCCGCTTGCCAGGCCCTCCGGAGCAGGTAGGCTGGACCGATGCCGCAGTCCATGATGGCCCTGCGGGCACCCAATAGGCGGAGGTATGATGCCGGGCTGCGACCGAGACCGCTGTAGCCCGTGCCATGGGCAGGGGACCAGTGCGGCCGACACGCCCTGGTGGTATGCGGCGCTTCGGACCACGGAGCGCGCCGCCGAGCCATGCTTGTGCGTCGGAATGCGCCCAGGCCGGCAAGCTGCTGCTTGGGTCCGTTTGGGCGCGCGGGCCGTCATGCCCGGCATCGCCGGCATCGCGCTGTCAGCCTGCGCTGGCGCGGCTGGGGTCACGCAGATCGCCCGTACCACCTACAGCGTCGAGAAACTGGGCCACGGCACATACAGCGTCCGCACGCATTCCTACGTGGGCGTCAGCGGCCTTGAGGACGCAAAGGCCGATAACGCCCGCGCTGCTGCCAAGTATTGCGCCAAAAAGGGGCTGGCGACGACGGTTGTTGTCAGCGACACGGGCTATGGCGGCGTGGCGCCGGATGACACCTTGAAGTTCCAGTGCGGCGCCCAGGCAACTGTCAGCTCACAAGGAGATCATTAAGAAAAGATCATGTAACGCTAGCCCCAGCATGGCAGGCCACACGGCAAGTAGGCACTTGCCTTGGCCTGTCTTGATGAACGGAAGCGGGATTGAGACAGAATGGCTGTCGGCGTAAACGAGAGCGCGTTCGTTGTTGGCCCTGTGCGGTCCATTGCGCTGTCGCAGATGGTCACGGTCACAGCGTCGGCTAGTAACCCGGCCTACCTCGTGCTGACCGGCCTGGACCGGGACGAGTATACGGCGGGCGCATCAGGCGCCACCGGTTCCCTTGCGGGCGGTGGCCAAACGGAAGGGTTCAGCGCCATAGGCGGCGATGCGCGCGGCGCCGGCATCGTGTTCACCTATCAGGCCGCCACGGGCTGCTACTACAGCGGCGCCTACGGCTACCTGGACCAACTCAGCTACATCGCTTCGGCCAGCCCAGGCGACGTGACGAACCTATCCCTATTCGGTATGGGCAACCTGTCGCTAGCCCGGTTTTATGCCGCCAACCCATATGCTCTGATGCAGGTGGACGCCGCAGGCTACCTGGGTAGCGCGACAGTGGCGACGGTGCCGGGCTTTGCCGGGCCGGTACCGGCCCAGGCGACACCGGACTCGATTGCCACCACCGCGGTCAGTTTTGTTGGTCAGCCATGGAATGAGAACGGCTGCTGGTTACTGGCCAGCACGATCGCTGCCGAGGCCGGCGCGTCGCTGCCGGTCCAAAGCACCTTGATCGGCATTCCCGGCCAGGACAGCGGCGAGTGGTTTATGGCCTATGACGGCCCGGCTGGCGGCACCGGCAACTGGCAGTCCATGGTCGCCACCGGAGATGTGGTCGCCTTCGAGACGGCCGCCGGGGGCGGGCACGTCACGACCTGCGTTTCCGGCTCGGGCGCGACGGCGATGCTGGTGGACAACATCACATATGTGAACGCGGCGGGTCAGGTGGTGAACAGGGCTGGTGACGGGTCGGCCAACGATGTCGTGGTAGCTGCGCCCCACGCGGCTTCGCAGGAGTTTTCCGGCGTGTCGGCTGGCACGGTCGTCATCTACCAACTCGACACGCCGGACGTGACCGATCAAGTCGCCGGCGCCGTGGTGATTGCGGGTGGCAGCCAGTCCCTCGGCGCGCTGTTCGCCGCAACGGACCCGCAGAACAAGCCGGTCACGTCCTATCAGATATATGATGCCAACGGCAGCACTCTGATGGTGAACGGGATCGCGGAGAGCGCAACCTCGGCGGCCAACGCCATCACGACTGGGTCGTTATCGCAGGTCAGCCTGCAGGCCGGTGCAGGAGCCGGGACGGACACACTCCATGTGCGCGCCTCCAATGGGGCATACTGGGGTGATTGGACCAGCCTCGGCGTGACCGTCATGGCCTCGCCAGCACCTGCGGCAGCCCCGACTTCGACTCTGGTTTCAACGCCCGCTGCGTCCGGCTCCGCCGCGCCGTCAGCCTTCGCTTGGACGGACACGGCTACAGGCGCGGCCAGCACCGGCGATGGCGCAGCCTATTCGGGGCCGGTGAACTACTTGCAATGGCAGTATCTCTGGGCCAGCAGAGACAGCGTCAACGTCGCGGCAAACGTTGCCGACGTCTTCCTGCACGGCGGTCCCGGCAACGACGCATTGTCCGCCAGTGCAGGCAGCAACGTGCTGGACGGCGGCATGGGGTCCAACTTCCTCACTGGCGCCGCGGGTGCGGACGGCGGGGCCGACACGTTCTTCCTCGACGGTCGCGGGGACGGGTCCACGTGGGACACCCTGGTCAACTTCCACGTGGGCGACGCAGTTACGTTGTGGGGCTTCGTGCCGGGCCAGAGCACGGTGGGTTGGGCCGGTGTGGAGGGCGCCTCCGGGTATCAAGGAGCAATGCTCACCGCTTCGTTCGCGGGCGGAACGGCGAGTGGAACCGTCACGTTTGCGGGCGTGAGCCTGGCGGACGCGCAATCCAACTTCACCACCAGCACCGGCACGGCTGGCGAGGTATCCTACTTGTATATCGAGCGCGTGGGATAGCTGCGGCGCCGCGTGCTAAGGCCCTGTTAGATGGAGGCCCTTATGGCCGTTTTAAGCCACGTGCCACTATCCTGGCATCGCCTCCCGCCTCAAGCGGTAAACTGCTCCGCGATGATCCGCTCGCTAAGCCCCTGGTCCGGATCGAACAGCACCGTCACCACCACCTCCCGGTCCTCGCTCAACCCCACCGACGCCACATCCCGTACCTCGGTGAAATCCGCCACCGCCGCTACCGGCCGCTTCTCCTGCTCCAGCACCTCGAACAGCACCTCCGCCGTGCTCGGCAGCAGCGCGCCGCGCCAGCGCCTGGGGCGGAAGGCGCTGATCGGCGTCAGCGGCAGCAGGTTGGCCGACAGAGGCACGATGGGACCGTGCGCAGACAGGTTGTAGGCGGTGGACCCCGCCGGCGTGGACACCAGCACCCCGTCGCAGATCAGCTCCGGCAGCCGCACCCGGCCGTCCACCGTGATGCGTATCTTGGCCGCCTGGCGCAACTGCCGCAGCAGCGAGACTTCATTGAGTGCCAAAGCTTCCTCAACTGCGCCCGTCTGGGTCACGGCGTGCATGCGCAGGGGATGCAGGAGGGCGGGCTGGGCGCTGCCCAGGCGCTCGGGCAGGGCGTCCTCGCCGAAAGCGTTCATAAGGAAGCCGACGCTGCCGCAGTTCATCCCATACACCGGCCGCGTGTCACCCCGGCCCATCATGCGATGCAGCGTTTCCAGCATGAAGCCGTCGCCGCCCAGCGTCACCACCACGTCCGCCCCGTCCTCGGCGGTATTGCCGTAGCGCGCCGTCAGCCGCGCCAGGCTTTCCCCGGCAAGGCGCGTCGGGGCGGCGACGAACATGATGCGCTCGATGCTGGTGCGCTCGACCTCGATTGGCTCGGTGGTGAGGGTTGCCGTGGCGGACATGCCCGCCACCCCTACGCCAGCCGCCGATGGTCCAAGACCGGCAGGTCGCGGCGGATGCGGGCGCGCTTGGTGGCGGTGTCGCCGCCAAGACAGGTCCACGTTTCCGGCAGGGAAACCAGGTCCGGGCGGTCCGTCGCGGCATCGTTCAGCAGGCGGGCAGCCTGGGCGATGTTGGCGGCCTTGTCGGCGCCGGAGTTCATTTGCAGGACGCTGACGCGCATGGGGACGGCCTCCTTTGGGTGCGGGCGCATCAGGGCACGGCGGGAGGGGATCAGTAAAGCCGCGGCTCTGTGCGGCCAGGGCGAGGGATGGGGGCAGGGGGGCTGTGCGGTGCCGGCGGAATCGGCGGGCGGGCGGAGGCATAGCGGTCAGCGGGACTGTAGCTGTCCTCCATTCCCGCGGTCTCGGGCAGGCGCAGCGACAGGCTGCGGATTTCGGCCTGGATCTCGTCCAGTCGGGCCTCGATGACCTCCAGCCTGGTTTTCACGCCGAACACCGCGAAGGGCATGGCGACATACAGCAGCACGACCAGGCCACCCGCCAGCAGCACGGCAAGGTGGACCCACCAGGGTACCCAGTCAGGAAGCGGCAGGGGCGATGTCATGACGGCTTCATGGCAGATGGATACGTCTCTGCAGTTGCATGTCCAATCGGGCAGGGCGGTCGCATGATACCTCCTGTTCCCATCTGTTCGTTAAAAGGGCCGGGACAACAGGAAAAACAGCAAGCTCCTGCATTTGTTGGCATGAAGCTCAGCCGGCACCGTGACAAAATCCCGCCAGTTCGGCTTCCCTCGCCTCCGTCCTTTCCCGGATGGCCAGGGAGCAGGGCAGCGCCGGGTTGACCAAACCAGGGAACACCCGGACAACCCCGCCTATGCGTCACTCCGCCATACTGTCCGAACCCCTGGCGGGCTTACAGGCGCAGGCCCGGGGCCTTGCTGAGGCGGCGGGCTTGCAGCCGCGGATCGTGGACCTGCATCCCCGGGTGCCCTGGCGCTGGATCGCCGCCCGGACCTGGCCGGCTCCGCTGCGGGCAGTGGATCTGCCGGAGCTGGGGGACAGCGTGCTGTTCACCGCCGGCGGCACCGCGGGTGCCGTCGGCGCTGCGCTGCGCCGGCCGGGTCGGCCCGTCGTGCAGGTGCAGCACCCTCGGATGAACCCGGCGCGCTTCGACGTTGTGGTCGTCAACCGCCATGACGGCCTGACCGGCCCCAACGTCGTCGTCACTCGCACCGCGCTGCACCCGGCCACACCGGCCCGCCTGGCGCAGGCCGCCGCCGAGTGGGC
>CAXTDP010000184.1:0-9022 GCA_964242295.1 uncultured Acetobacteraceae bacterium
TGGCGCAGGACGCGCCGCTGCGGATCGGCGCGCTCACCGATCCCTCGGTCGATCCGCACTTCCTCTATCTTTCCAGCAACATGGCCTACTCGCAGCACCTGTTCGGCGCCCTGTGCCTGAAGGACGAGCACTCCCGCCCGCACCCCGGCCTGGCCGAGTCCTGGACGCCGGTCGGCGACACGGAATGGGAGTTCACCCTGCGCCGCGGCGTCACGTTCCACGACGGCTCGGACTTCACCGCCGCCGACGTGGCCTTCAGCATCGAGCGCGTCACGGGCCTGCCCAACAACCCGGCCCCCTACACGCCCAACATGCGCGGCATCACCGGCACCCGCATCATCGACGACCACCGCATCCGCATGACCACGGCCAACCCGGTGCCGATGCTGCCGTTCAACCTCAGCAACATCTACATCGTCTCCCACCAGGCGGCGAAGGGGGCCACGCCGGCGGACTTCCGCTCCGGCAAGGCGGCGGTCGGCACCGGGCCGTACCGCTTCGTGTCATACGCCTCCGGTCAGACCATGGAGATCGCCCGCTTCGACGGCTACTGGGGTCCGAAGCCGGCCTATGCCCGCGCGCAGTTCCGCTTCATCCCGAACGACGCCGCCCGCGCCGCCGCGCTGCTGGCCGGGGAGGTCGAGCTGATCGACTTCGTGCCGCCGGAGCTGCTGGCGACGCTGGCCGCCAACCCGGCGGTCCGGGCGCTGTCCGCTCCGTCCGACCGGGTGATCTACCTGGTGCCGGACACGTTCCGCGACCAGAGCCCCTTCATGCGCAGCCACGACGGGCAGCCGCTGCCGTCCAACCCGCTGAAGGACCCGCGGGTGCGGCAGGCGCTGTCCCTGGCCATGAACCGCCAGGCGCTGGTCTCGCAGGTGATGAACGGCCTGGCCGCGCCCATCGGGCAGATCGTCCCGCCGGGCTACGTCGGCTACAGCGACGACCTCAAGCCCGATCCCTTCGACCCCGCCCGGGCGCGGGCGCTGCTGGGGGAGGCCGGCTACCCCAACGGCTTCCAGCTCACGGTCCACGGCCCGAACGACCGCTACACCAACGACGCCCGCACGCTGCAGGCGGTCGGCGCCATGCTGACCCGCATCGGCGTGGAGACCCGGGTGGAGGCGATGCCCCGCACCGTCTACTTCCCCAAGGCCGCCCCCCCGGCCAGCAGCTACAGCCTGGGCCTGATGGGCTGGGGCAGCTCCGGCGACGGCGAATGCGGCTATGGCCTGTCCACCCTGCTGTCCACCTTCCAGGCCGACATGCGGATGGGCGCCAACAACAACGGCCGGTACTCCAACCCGGCCGTGGACGCCGCGACACAGGCGGCGCTGCGCGAGTTCGACCTGGAACGGCGCCGCACCCTGTTGCAGACGGCCATGCGGACGGCCATGGAGGACCACGCGGCGATCCCGCTCTACCTGCAGCACACCACCGCCGCCATCCGCCGCACGGTCGACTACATGATCCGCGACGACGAGAAGACCCTGGCGATGAACGTCCGCCCCGCGTAGCGCTGCCACCGCCGGGCTTCGCGGGGTCCGTCAGGATGTCCGGCGCATGGCATGGCAAGGGGTTGCGACACCCTGGCCCCCGTGATCGGGGTTCAGTCCCGCGGCACGACCGGGACGGAAAGGGCGGACGCATGCGCACCCCCGCGCAGCACCTTCAGCCGCGGTGAGCGCCCCCAGGGCACGCGCGCCAGGTGGTCCCGGTCCGCACCGGCCAGGGCCAGCCGCAGCCGGTGTCCCGTGCGCATGAGCCACGACGTCGGGTGCAGCGCGACCTGAAACAGTGCCGGCTCGCCCGGGACGAGGTACCGCTGGGCAGCTTCCGTGCAGGAATGGTAGGGGCCGTCGTGCGGGTGGCAGGGCGGCGGCGGCTCCACGCGCCGGCAGGAGGCGCGCAGCATGCCCTCGGTGACGTAGAGGGTGTGCCCGTCCGGAGCGACATCCTCGAGGTAGAGGACGATGGCCGCGTCGGGCGTGTCGGCCTCCACCCACAGTTCGGCGACCGCCGTCCCGGTGACCTCCGTGGCCCGGGTGAACGCCGGCCCGGTCCAGGTGAGCATGGAAGCGTCGCGTCCGTGCCAGTCCGGGTAGTAGGCCGCGACCGCCTGGCCGGTGATGCGCTCGTAGCGGGTGTTCCGGCCGGTGCCCAACGCGTGGTCGACCCGGTAGGCGTCACCGCCCGGTTCGGGCGCTTCCGGCAGCAGGGTGCCGCCCGGTCCCAGGAACCATCCCTGCATCGCCGTTCCCGGGGGCGGGAAGGTGTCGGCCGCGTGCCACGCCTCCTCGACCATCGTGTAGTAGTGGACGGCCTGCTCCCGTTCCAGTCCCGTCGCCTGGCCGGCCACGTGGTGGTCGAAGAACCGCAGCGTCTCGGCCAGCAGCTCGAACTGCGGCAGGGGCGTCGGGCGGGTGGGGCTGACGTGGGTACGCGCACCGTGGTCCCAAGGCCCGAGCAGCAGGCGCTTCTCCGCGTTCGGCAGCGCGTGGAACCGGCTGATCCCGCCGGCCGTGTAGCCGGACCCGTCCATCCATCCGGTCACGCCATAATAGGCGAGGCCCGGCGGGATGCCGTCGGCGTAAGTCATCGGCGCCATGCTGGCCGTGGTGAAGGAGGGATCGTGCCGCAGGTGCGCGTCGCGGAGGCCGAGCTGGGCGATGAAGTCGGTCGTGTCGTAGTTCGCCGCGTGCCCGGCGATGGCGGCGGCCAGCAGCCGCCCGTCCGCGTCGTCGTCGACCGGCGCCGGGCCGGCCAGGCCGGGATCGGAGAAGTAGGGATAGTCCCGCAGCACGTCGCGCCGGTCGTTGTCCAGCGCGTCGATCATCCGGCCGTAGCCGCCGATCATGCCGATGAACTGCAGGCCGCCCGGGTAGAACATGTCTCCCCACGTGTCCCACACCGACGAGACCGGCATGACGGCGCGGATGGCCGGATGGGCCAGAGACGCCGCGAAGTCCGCGGCCGCGCCGATGTAGGAGATGCCGGTGATGCCGATGGCACCATCGCACCAGGGCTGGCGCGACACCCAGTCCACCACGTCATGGTAGTCCAGGCGTTCCTCCGGCGAGCGCATCCCGGTCCGCGCCCCGAACGACGCCCCGATCCCGCGCGTGTCCACCGCGACGACGGCATAGCCGTGGTGCGTGAAGAAGTCGCGGTACTGCGCCAGGCCCGGGGCCGGGTCGGTCCCCGGCGGGGCCTGCGCGGCCAGGGCGAAGCGGCGGTAGTAGGGCGTGAGCAGCAGGACGGCCGGGACCGGCGAAGGCGCATCCTGCGGCAGGTAGCAGGTACACGTCCGCGGCGAGCCTTGTCCCGTCCCGCACCGTCACGTAGCAGGATGAGCGTCGCGGGGGTCCGGTTCGGGACGCTTCCCGCCGGACGATGTACTCGCCTGGCGACAGGAACCAGGCGGGGGAGCCGATCGAGCTGTCGGTCATGCCGGCGAGGTTGATCCGTCCCCGATGCCTGCGCAACTTCCATTCACCGTGCTGCGGTCAGGTCAGGCTGGCGCTCCGACGACCACTTGGAACCCGGCAGCGCCTTGCGCTGCGCTACACCAAGTGCCTCGTCGAGGCGGGCGTCCAGCCCTCGGTCGGCAATGTCGGCGAGTTCTATGACGATGTCTTGGCCAAGACGACCAGCGGTTTGTTCAAGCCAGCCCCACGCTGGGCGGGGTCTTGACCTAATATATCTCTTCGTCCTGAGAAGCGCAGCGGCAGATCATGAGCGGCAATCTCTAGGTGACCTTCAATGCCTGCAGCGTCGTCCGCACGGCGTCAAGGAGCGGTGTATGCGGCTCCTCGCCCAGGAACGCGACCAGCTTGGTGTTGTCGAGCCGGACCGGCGTCCGCCACAGATAGCGCATCTTGTAGAGTTCGCGTGGGGTCTGCTGGAACAGCCCGGCCAACCCAAGCAACGGCCAGGGCACTCCCTTGGTCCTGGTGTCGGGCCGGCCGACGCCTTCCGCAACGGCGCGGGGCATGGCTGTGCCGTCCGCATCCCACTCCCCCGCGAAGTGGAAGCGCGCGAACGGCTCCAGCTCGCCTGACCGATCCAGGAGGCGCGCAATGGCTTCTCCCGCGTCGGGCAGGTAGGCCCAGGCGTGGCCGACACCCTTCTTGCCGGGATAGGTGATCGTGCCCAGCCTCTTGCCCGGCGCCACCAATCCCTGGCTGAACCAGCTGTTGCCGGGCGCCGGGCCGAAGAAGTCGCCGAAGCGGACGATCAGCACGCGCGCGCCCTCATGGCTTGCCGCTTCCAGCCTTCGCTCCAGTTCGACGCGGATGCGGCCCTTCTCCGTCACGGGATGCTGCGGCGAGTCCTCCTTCAGGTCGGGGAAGGCGTCATGGCCGTAGTTGTAGATCGTGCCGGGCAGGACGATGTGCGCAGCTGTCGTCTTGGCGGCGGCGATGCTGTTGTCGATCATCGGCAACACCAGGTCGCCCCAGTTCCGGTAACCCGGCGGGTTTACCGCGTGGACGATCGCCCCCACGCCCTCTGCGGCGCGGCGCACGTCGTTGGCGCTCATGGCGTCGCCGGCGATCCACTTCGCCTTTGCGAGTGGACCAGCTCTCTTCGATCCGGCGTCTCTGCTTGGATCACGCGCCATCGCGGTCACCTGCCAGCCGTGCCGCAGCAGCGCGGCGGCGGTTTCACCACCAATCCCGCCGGTGGCGCCCAGAACCAGTGCTGTCTTGCTGCCCATCGTTCGCCTCCTTCTCGCCACCGGAACCTGCGCCCGCACCCGTATAAGATGAATTGTTGAACCGGCTCTATCCGTTAGGTGTGTGGTCCCGGGACGAGCTGGTGCGGGTAGATCGGGAAGCAATTGCCGGGGCAGCGGTGGATGACGTGGTGCTGCACGCACAATTCCTTCAGGCGGAAGTTCTCCTCCGCGCCCGGCGCCAGGTACAGCTCCGCGAAGGCCTTGTGGGTCGGATACCAGGCGAACACGATCTCATCGACATGCTGCTGGCCGACCGCCTGCCCGTAGACCGGCATCCGGCACAGCAGCAATCCCCCGGCGCCCTGCAGGAACGGACCGAGCCCCTGGATGTAGGTCTGGTACAACTCGCCGTCAGGGTAACCCGCCTCCTTGTAGTAGCCGTTCATGTTGATCATCAGCACCGGGCCGTCACCGCTGCCAGCTGCGATGTCCTTGATGATCTTGAACTCGGTTGCATTGCGCTGAAGGTGCGGCGGCTCCAGCCTGGTGTCGACGAGGTCCATGGCGGTGTCCTCCTGGGGTAAGCGCTTGGGCGCGTCGAGGGCGTGCCTCCTGCCGGCAGCCCATCACGCCTTGGGCGACGGGTTCGGAAGGTGCCCGGCAGCCAGCGCCTCCGTGCGTCGTCCGTCGCGGGCATGTAGAGCGAGACAGCCGTGCCCTCGGGGTCACGGAACTGGAACGTCCGGTTGCCCCAGGGCATGGTCTTCAACTCATGCACGAGTGCGACCTTGTCCTTGAGGCGGTCGTAGTCGGCATCGACATCGTCCACTTGGAACTCCAGGAGGGCGGTACGGTTCGCGCCAGCCTGCGCGCTGCCTTTCTGCCACAACGCGACCGTCTCAAGGCTGCCGATCGCGAGCGTGGCGGCCGGCGTGACGATCTCCGCGAAGACGGGCGCGAGCCAGTCCGCAGGCAGGCCCGTCACCATCTCGTAGAAGGACACCATGGTCTTGATGTCACCTGCGCTCAACCGGGTGGACGCAAGCTTCATGGCGGCCTCCGCAAGCGCTACGACTGGGCTCTGCCCCGAAGCGACGTTGCCACTGGGTGAACGATACGCTACGGTAGCGTAGCTTTTCCTGTCAACCTCCCGCGCCGGTCCAATGCGGAACAAGCCTGCAGCAGACGCGACCAAGGCACCCGTCCCAGGCAAGCCCGAAGCGGCCATTGGTCCCGGGCGCGCTGAGAGGTCGCGGGCGGCGGTGCTGAGGACCACGCGGGAGCTGCTGTTCGAGCGTGGCTTCTCCGGCGCGAGCGTCGACGAGATCTCCCGCCGCTCGGGCATCGCGAAGACCACCATATACCGCCACTGGCCGGTCCGGGCCGAGCTGTTGCGGGATGCGTGTGCAACGATCGGGACGCCGCTGGACGTGCCGGACGCCGGCGACCTCCGGGCGGACCTGCTCGCGCTGTTGACCCAGCTCGCGCTTCTGCTGCGGTCAGCCCCGTGGACGTCGGTGCTGCCGTCGGTCATCGATGCCGCCGAACGGGACCCCGAGATCGCCGCCATGCATGCCAGGTTGCAGCAGGGCTACACGGCACCGTTCGTCGCGGTCATCCTTCGGGCGATGCAACGGCGCGAGTTGCCGGAGGAGACGGATGTCAGCACGGTGGTCGCGGCTCTCACCGGGCCGCTGTTCTACCGCCGCTGGTTCTCCCGTGAGCCGCTCACCGACGAGTTCGTGCAGCGGGTCGTCTGGCTTGTGATCCGGTGAAGGAGTGAAACCATGGCGTTGCCCGAAGCGCAGGTCCCCGGCATCCAGCGGCGGCGCGTCGGGGCGTGCTGCGTCACGGCGCTGAGCGACGGCTCGATCGAGCTGCCAGCCGCGGCGCACGTCGGCATCGACGAGGCCACGCGCGATGCGCTTTACCGCGCAGCAGGCCGACGGCCCCCCTTCCTCTCGGCCATCAACGGCTTTCTGCTGCAATGGCCGGACCGCACCGTCCTGATCGACACGGGGGCGGGCGCTCTCATGGGGCCCTCGCTTGGGCGGCTTCGCCCCAACCTTGGTGCGGCAGGGGAGGTGCCGACGGCGGTCGACCACGTGCTCCTGACCCACATGCATCCCGGCCACATCGGCGGCCTGGCCGGGGACGACGGCGCCCCGAGCTTCCCGCGCGCGACGCTCATGGCCGACCAGACGGAACTTGAGTTCTGGTCGGACGGCCGGAACCTGGAAGCGGCGCCCGAGACGGTGCGCGACAGCTTCGCAGTCGTCGGCCGCAACCTGGCGCCCTACCGCGACCGCACGAGGCCGTTTCGCGGCGGCGGCACGGTCCTGCCCGGCCTTGAAGCCGTCTCCCTGCCAGGCCACACGCCCGGCCACACGGGCTATATGCTGCGCGACGGCGGCGAGAGCCTGCTGATCTGGGGCGACATCGTCCACGCGCCGGAGGTGCAGTGCGCGCGGCCCGAGGTGACGATGGTGTTCGACTCCGACCCGGCGCAAGCCGCCCGGACCCGCCGCGCCGTCCTCGAGCGGGCCGTCGCGGAGAACCTCGTCATCGCGGGCATGCACATGAGCTTCCCCGGTTTCAGCCGCGTGGCCCGGCACGGCGACGCCTACCGCTTGCAGCCGCTGGTATGGGAGTACGATCTCTGACCTTTGTGCGCCGTAACGGGATCGAGCGGCTGTGGGACAGGCAGCGGGAGTGGCGCGCGCCGTCCGCCTTTCCCCGCCACCCGACTGCCCGGACGAGCTGTGGACCATTCATCTGAGGACGGATAGGAGGGGTGCGGCCACCCACGCACGACCGGGTCACCACCATGGATCTCCAGCTTGCCGGAAAACGCGCTCTTGTCACCGGCAGCAGCATCGGCATCGGCGAGGCGATCGCCCGAACGCTGGCGCAAGAGGGCGCAAGCGTCGCGATACACGGCCGCGACGCCGGACGGGCGCAGACCGTGGCGGGATCGATCAACGCGCAGGGTGGAACAGCCGTCGTGGTGACGGGCGACCTCACCGACGACGGCGCCGTCCGGACGATCGTCGCGGACAGCAGGCGCTTGCTCGGGGGTGTCGACATCCTCGTCAACAACGCGGGCGGGTCGGGCGAGAAACACGCCTGGGAGGCCACGCCGACCGATGGGTGGATCGCCACGTTCGACCGCAATGTCGTGGCGGCGATCAGGCTGACCAACCTCCTCCTGCCGGAGATGCGCGCTGCGGGCTGGGGCCGCATCGTGAACATCTCCAGCCTTGCCGGGGTGCTGCCGCCAGCGACCGGGCCAGACTACTCGGCAAGCAAGGCCGCCATGAACAGCCTCACCAAGTCGTTGTCCAAGGCTGCGGCGGCTGACGGGATCACCGTCAACGCGGTCTCCCCCGGCACGATCCTCACGCCGAAGCTTGAAGCGGCCTTCCGCAAGCAAGCGGGCGACAACGGCTGGACGGCATCCGACGCGCCGTGGGCGGAGATCGAACGCGCCGTGCTGCCGCACGTCTTCGATGTGCCGGCGGCCAGGGTTGGCCGGCCGGAGGACATCGGCCGGGCGGTCGCATTCCTGTGCAGTCCTCTTGCGGGGTATGTCACGGGCGTCGACCTCTACGTCGACGGAGGTGCCATGCCCGCATTGTAGGTCGTGTCCATGCCGACGGAGCCGCGAGTGCGCCACCGCCGAAATCCAGGATCAGGGTCTGGCCAACGCCTGGCGGCTTCGGGTGACTGAACTCCGGTCAGCCCGCATTGCGACGGCCCAGATGGCGAGCCCGCCCAGGGCGAGGCCGCAGCCCACCCAGCCGGTCGAGCTCCAGCCGTATCCCGCGGCGATCGTCACCCCACCCAGCCACGGCCCCAGCGCGTTCGCGGTGTTGAAGGCCGAGTGGTTGAGCGCCGCGGCCAGGCCTTGCGCGTCGCCCGCCACGTCCATCAGCCGGGTCTGGAGCAATGCGCCCAGGCCACCCCCTGCGCCAACCGCCACGACGGCGAGCGTGATCGACCACAGGTGCGGTGTCGAGACCGTGTAAAGGGCGAGGGCAACGGCGCTCCAGGCGAGCAGGCCGCCGATCATCGGCATGAGCGCGCGGTCGGCGAACCTCGGCACCACCAGGGTGCCGAGCGTCACCCCAAGCCCGAACACGGCCAGCACGAACGGGACGGCGTAGGCGGGGGCATGGGTCACCTCGGCGAGCGTGGACGCGAGGTACGTGTAGACGGCGAACATGCCCCCGAACCCGACGGCACCGGTCGCGAGCGTCAGCCACACCTGGCTGTTGCGCAGCGCGCCGAGTTCCCGCAGCGGCGAAGCGTCGGTCGCCGGTGCGTCGGCGGGCACGAGGACCG
>CAXTDP010000185.1:0-8983 GCA_964242295.1 uncultured Acetobacteraceae bacterium
AGGGGACCGGGAAGGGGTCGGGGAAGCCGAGGCTGGTGCGGAGGCTGCCGCCGGACCTTCGCCTGCGTCCCATGCCCGAGGCCGCCATCCGGCAGGCGGTCGCCCCGCCGCCGCCCGGCCTGGCCCGGCTGCGCGTGGCCTTGCTGCCGGAGATGCTGAGCTGGTCCCGGCTCGACCTCCACCTCGATGGTGCGCGCATCGCCCAGCTTCGGCCGGGAACGGCGGTGGTGCTGCCGATCCCGCCCGGCGCGCATGTCCTCACGATGCAGGTCTGGCTGCGGCGGCTGGGGACCGGCGAGATGATCAACGCCCTGCCGAGCACCGACTGCGATATCGTGGTCAGCGCCAGCGGCGGCAAATCCCGGCAGTATGCCATCGAGCGGCAAGACCTGGCCCCGGTGCTGGCGGATCGCCGCGTCGTGCTGGTAGAGTCAGCGTAGCCGCGGCGGCGCGACGGCGATCGCCCGCAGCACCGCGACCGTCGCAAACCAAATCGCCACGCCGGCCAGCACCGGCCAGGACCCCGTAGTCGGCAGCAGAATGACCGCCCATACCTGGCCAAGCGTGGGTGTCCCGATCAGAACGAGCAGCACGACGGACATGACGGTCCAGGCCATCGACGACGCCGGCGCGAACAGTCCACGCCAAGGTTGGCGCCGGCGGACAGTCCAGATCAGCAAGCCGAGCAACGGCAGCGCCATGACGAAGAGTTGCAGGAAGTCACCCAGCAAGCCGAAGCCGTGCGGGTCAAATTCCTGGTTTCCGGTCCAGGTCACGACCGCCCACGACGACAGGAACCGCAGCAGGTAGGCCAGCACGGCCCAGGCAGCGATCCATCCCCGACCGATTACGTGGCCTACCATCGGCCGGCCCGCAACACCGTGCGGAACCCGAAGAACGGTGCCAGGGTGAAGCCGAGGCCGATCCACAGCATGCCCAGCATGTTGCTCCAGTTCGCCCAGACCGTGTCCGCCTGCGCCGTGCCCGCCGGGTCGTGGGGCTGGTAGGCCACGGGCACCTCGGCCCCCAGCGGGCGGGACACGAAGCCATTCTGCCTGAACTGGACTTCGGCTCCTTCGGCAGTGCTGAACCGGATCAGCGGGTGCGGCTGCGGGTCGGCGATGGTGCCGGTGACGTGGACCGAGCTGGCCAGGAACGACGCCGTCCAATGTCCGTCGACCATCGCACCGCCCAAAGTGCCCAGGCCGATCAGGAACAGCACGATCGTCGCCGCATTCCACCATGACGTCCGCAGGGCCGGCCGATCCCACGGTCCGGGCACGGCGGCTTGCGGCACCGCCAGCCGCCACATGGCCCGGCGCACCCCCGCCACCGCGAGCAGCACCGTCGCGCAGACCAGCCAGATCTCCAGCCAGACTTCGTACAGGAATGCGTCGTCCACGTCCTCGCCCTGCAAGCCGAACGCGTGTGCGATCAGGTCCATCGTCGGGATGGAAGCGACATGGCCCGCGGCCAGGATGCGCAACGCGACCGAGGCCAGGGTGACAGCCAGCACCGCGGCAGCGCGGTGCATGATTGCAGCCCGCCGTGCCAGGTCGGCTCGCCAGCTTGTGCCCAGGATGGCCAGGATGGCGACGGCCACCACGATCAATACGGCCCCGCGGCCGAACGCAGGGGGCTCGGGCGCAAGTATGACGAACGGGATAGACGACACGGCCAGCATACCGCCCGTCGCCAGAGTCTGCATCCAGCGCCTCAACGGGACGGCACCCAGCGGACTGTCACCGGCAGGATCATGGCACCAGGCTATCACGGATCGTGGACCGGGCCGATCTTCGCTGCGTCGTGGCCGGGCTGACTGGGGCCGCCCCCCAGGCCC
The DNA here is from genome assembly GCA_964242295.1 of uncultured Acetobacteraceae bacterium. Classification (GTDB taxonomy): domain Bacteria; phylum Pseudomonadota; class Alphaproteobacteria; order Acetobacterales; family Acetobacteraceae; genus DASWOJ01. The sequence continues at coordinate 1,841 of CAXTDP010000185.1, forward strand.
GTCTGGCCGCTGCCCGCCGATGTGTCACCAGCCGATGACCCCGTGTTAGCGTTCGAGGCATGATCATACAGCGGTTCCGGAAACCTTGGACCCTGTTCGGCTCGGGACCGCTCCTCGCCTTGGGCGCCATCGTGCTCGCATTGGGCTGCACGTCGTACCCGAGCAACATAAGGCTTGTTTCCGTGACTGCGGTGGATGGGAAGACTGATCCGCGCATACCCTATTACCTCATCATCCCAAGACCCACCGATCCGGTTCTGAAGGTGACGTTCCGCAGCATGTTCGACCTGCTGCCGAGGGCTAGGGAAACGACGATCTCCGTGGTTGCCAATTTCTGTCGCTCGGAGTACCGGCAACCCGACCTGCCTGGGTCGCCCGCACCCGGCTTCGCCCGGGGAGGTGTCTTTGCCAGCGGGCGTTGTTTCACCGATTGGAAGGATGTGGGGCTGAATGGGGACAAGCCCCTGCCACGGGATGCGGACGGAGGAATAACCTACGACGCCTATCTCACGACCATCTCCCGGGCGGAGGACTATCCACACCGCTCTCCCGAACAGGCCTGGGACTTGATCGACCACCCGCGCAACGTGTGCCGCAAATTATGCGGATACGAAATGACGTCCGTCTTCCAAAATGCGAACACCGTCAGGATCCACGAGGCGGCGATCCGGGCGGCTCTCGATCGCAGGTAGAAGCTCGGCGGTGCTGGCAGCGGCCGCTCCGCCGGTAGACCAATCTTGGAGGGATCATGCCCGCCCTGCTCGCCGGCCCTTTGGCGATCCTCGCTCTGGTCCTGATACTGCTGACCCTTCCGGCGACCTTGCCGCTGGCGTTGGCATGGGGCGGTTGGGAGCGCAGGCGCCAACACATCGTCGCAGACCGGACCTGTTGCATCCGGTGCGGCCACGTCCTCGGGCAGGCCGCGCTGCACGCGGCCGACACCGACCACATCGCCGCGCTCGGAGCCATGCAGCGGCAGTTCCCCGATGGCCTCGTCAACCTCCTGCGGCGGGCAGATGCGCGTTGCCCCACGTGCGGCTACACCTATGCTTGGGACGGGCAACGCCAGCTGCTTCGCCCTTTGGAGGATACGACATCACCCGGTCCATGAAGCGGACGCTGTGTTTGCTGGGGCAGGCCCTCGCCATTGTCCCACCGGCAGCTTGCCTGCCCGTCGGGTCCGCGCAGGCCCAGGTGCCGTTGTTCCTAGACACCTGCGGCCAAGGCCGGCGACCTGGACCGCCTGCCGCTTGCCTTTGCGAAAGCGAGCCTGGTGGAGGTCGATCGCGCTGCCGGGCCACCTGGCCCCTCCATCGCCGCGCTGGCGCCGGACCGGCGCCTGTGGTCGGCGCCGGGCGGGTCCGGGATGAGCGAGATCTTTGCCGGCTACAGCCAGCTCGGTAACACGCCGCTCGCGGTGTGTTGGATCGTCAGCCGGCCCGGGATGTCCGCGGCTGACATGCTGGTGGAGCTGAAGCGGGGCTTTCCCCCCGATTGCGGCGCCACGTCGCGCGCAACCACAGCCTTCTACGGCGGCTCCGAAACCTGGGCGGCCGAGGCCGACGGCAGCCAGGTCATCGTTGGCGTGGAATGGCTCGTTCGGCCATCACCGGAGCAAGGCACGGGCCTGAGTCACCTGGTCAAACCCCGGCAGTGGGGCGTTTGGCCACCAGCCCGGCGCCCTACTCTGGCGGCGACACCCGCAGTATCATAACCACGGTGACGGAGAAGCTGGAGTCGCCGGCCTGGGTGGCGACGGGCCGCACCGGCGGTGCAGGCCGCGCCGCACGTGCCTGATCGTACTCGAGCGGCATCGGCGCGATGCTGACGCCGGGCACCGGATCGACCTCCACGACGTCGATCCCTGCGATCCGCTGGCCGACCGCGGTGGCGATCGCACGGGCCTGGGCCAGCGCCGCCTGGCTCGCCTCGGCCACCATCTCCAGCCGGGCCGCCTCCATCTCCTGCTCGCGCGGGGAGGAGCCGAACTGGCCCAATCCCGTGGCACCATTCTCCAGGCAGCCGGCCAGCAGCGCCGGCAACTGCTCCGGCGTGGTGCGGAACGAGACCGTCAGGTGCCCGGCGTAGCCCTTGATGCGGTCGGGCTGGCCGCGCAGCTCCTGTATTTCCGGATCGAAGCCCATGCCATCCGTGCGCAGCCGCTCGGTCGACTGGCCCCGCAGGAACGTCAGCAGGGATTGCGACTGCCGGCCCAGCTGGGATGCCGTGGTCCGCAGGTCGCGCCCGTGCACCTCGATGCTGACCACCGCGTCCGACACCGTGTTCGGCAGGCGGCGCTTGGCGTCGGCATGGGTGGTGATGATGCCCAGGGGCGGCCGTCCCGGTGCCGCCGCCGGGCCAGGAGCCGTTTGCGCGACGGCGTGCGAGCAGGCCAACCCCAGCCCGATGCCCAGGAGGCACAAACGACCAAGGCTGAATGGGCCGGAAGCAAATGTCATGTGACCGCTCCTCTGTTACACGGGATGACCGGAGACCGCCGTCATCCGGACGGTTACACCCCGACATGAATAGCGCACCGCCACCGGCTCGACACTCCTCGTTACCCGCGTTGACGGCCACAGCTTGGACCGGCAGGGTCGGTGCTCAGGGGGAGTGACGGCGGACATGGCAGGCGAACGCGGCCACCTGACCCCGATGCCGCCACAACCCGAGGACCGGAACTGGGCCGCGCGCGTCGAGGCGTTGAAGCGGGAGAAACCCGCCCAGCTCGCGATCGTGTTCGCGCTGCTGGCCTTCCTGGCCATGCTGGCCGGTTGGGTGGTGGTGCTGATCGCGCCCGCCGGCAACATCCGCGGCAACCCGATGTTCTGGCTGCTCGCGGCGCCCTTGATGGTTTGGCTGTGGAACGTGCAGTCCTTAGCGGTATGGACCGTCAGGACGGTTTGGCTGGTGCTCCTCCTGGCGCCATGCCTTGCGCTGCTGGCCCTGGTCGTGGCGCCGGGGATGCGGCAGGCCGCGTTGCTGGACGACAGCGGCACCACATTCGCCACCCCGCTGGCCATGTCGGTCATCCTCGGCCTGACCACGGCGCTGGCAGCCGCAGGCTTGGTCGCGCTGCGCCGCTCCAGCCTGCCGGGCGGAACCCGGCCGGTCGCCTATGTCGCACCGGGTACGCCGGTGCCGGGCGCACGCACCCTGGCCCCGGCCGCGACGAACATGCTCATGCTTGGATCGCTGCCGTTCAGCGGCACGCTGATCAACGGCATCTTCTTCGCCATCGTGGCGACGATGGAGCCGGTGGGACCCGGCGGCGCTGTCTGGCCGACGGCGCTGGTCGCCGCCCTGGACCTGGCGATAGCGACGCTGGTGTTCCGCGGCGGCTTCCGATTGGCCCGGCGGCGGCCGGGTGCGGCGGCCGACCTTCGCCGGGGCTGGCGGCTGGGAATCGGCTGCACCATCGCCGCGGTCGCCGCCCTTTGGGCCTGGCCCATCATCATCGCCGCGAAGCTCGGGTTCAGTTGCTTCATGGTCCCAATCGCCATTGCGGCCGCCTGGAGCGGGCGCAGCGCCTTGCGTGACCTGCCGGAGATCGCCGGGGAGCGTTGATGGCCGCCCGCCCGCCCGGCCGTCGCCGGGCGGATGGGCCGGCAGCCCTGCCATCTCACCGAAACATGTCGTCGGTCGGCACGAGGCCGAGCAGGGCGCGCCACCGCCAGACCCGCGCCTCCACCCAGCGCGCAACGGGTCCGGACGCCAGCACCAGCGGCAACTCCGCGACAAGCTGCACGCGGACCCGACCTGGCTCCCACTCTGTCGGGGAGCCGGCTGCAGCCCGGTAGTCCTGCACCATCGACAGGTCCACCACGCCCCGTATCGCGCCCTGCGCATCCCGCAGGACGATCCAGCCTGGCGCACCGCCGCTGTTGCCGGGCATGGCAAACCACATCGGCCGCCGGCACAGCGTCAGGGTCCAGGCGTGGTCGGGACTAATCTCGCGCGCGTCGGGATCGGCACATGCAAGGCGGCCTTCGGGCCACAATGCGGCCGTCAGTGCCAAAGCCAGCAGCAGCACGAGGCCACGGCGCCGGGTCATCCACCCGGGGCCGGATTCATGGAGCGGGTGATTGCGAGGGCGACCGCATCCCATCTTTCGCGGTCCTTGGAGGGGTAGGTCATGCGGACCGTGGTGAACACGGCGTCGTCGGCCGGCCCGCGCAAGGCGGGTCGCTGATACAGCGTGCGCCCGTCCGGCATCGGGCAGGACAGCACGCCTCAGTCGGCATGGACGTCCAGGTAGCTGGGCCGATGATCCAGGCAGGCATCGTTCAACAACGCCATGAACGAGGCCATGGTGTCCGGCACCTCGTTGGGGATGGCGGAGGCGGTGATCACCGCGTTGCCGTCGCGCGAGTCGAACTGCAAGCCGTCATCGTTGGCCTGCAGCTCGTGCAGCGAGAACCCGGCCGGGATGTCGGCGCTGAAGCCGAAGCAGCCGTTAATGTAATGGAGCGGCTCCTGCGCCAAGGCCGCCGTCTGCAGGAACGGCAACAGCGCAGCGAGCACCAACCCTGATCGGCGGTGGTCCACTGTCATGATCTCCGATGCGATGGATCGATAACGCTGGCCGCACCGCTTGGTGGCATTCGGCAGGCATGACGCCCGGCACCGGCTCTTGCACCGTGCGGGATGCGGGTCACAGGATGGGGCGGTTCAACGGTTTCGCACCGATGCCGGGGTGGGCCATGCAAGGACGATCCTGATGCACCGTGTCCTTCCCATCATGGCCATGTTGGCGACCGGCCCGGCCCTTGCCGGCGCGCCCACCCCGACGCACGCGGCAGTTGCCTCGCACCCGGTATTCGCCTGTTACTTCAAGCGCGGATCGGTTTCCGTGACCGTCTCCGGCGATCGATTCACCCTGCGCTGGAAAATGCCGGGCCAGGCCGACGCAACGGTGACCGGGACTGCCGGAGCAGGGACCGTGCTGTATCGGCAGGATCGCTATGCCGGGCCGGAAGGGCAGCTCCGCTTCGTCAGCGGCAGGCAGAGCTACATCGTCTATTCCATGGCGGGCAACCGGCAGACCGAGGTACAGCCCGTGTCCGGCCTGTCCGTGCTGCGCGACCGCACACTGCAATCCGATCTGTCCTGCACGCCGTATGCCGAGTTCACCGCCGCCCTGTCCGGCTTCCCGCTGCCGGAGGACAGCCCGGACTACGCCGCAATGGGCTTGCAATGACTGACCCTCGTTGCGCAACCAGCAACCAACGATCTGGCCGGGCGTAAGCCTCCTCGTATCCCGATCGAAAGTCGCACAATGCCGAACAGCCGTCATGCCGCCGCCCGGGCCATCGCTGCATCCGTGATCGGGCTGGCGCTCGCCGTTCGGGCGGCCCCGTCCACCAGGGCGCAGACGGTGTCCGAGACCGAGTGCGACCGACTGGCCCAGCCGCCCCGGCAGACCATGGGCAAGTTGCCCGCCCTGTCGGAAGGCGTCAACTATGGCAGCCTGCGCGCCGCGGCGGCCCGCAAGGCCTGTGACCAGGCGATGACGGAGCAGCCCGGCGAGGTGCGCTTCACCGTCTACGCCGCACGGGCCGCCGACAAGGCCAGCGATTCGCGGGAAGCCGTATGTCTGTATCGGCTAACTGCCGACAAGGGCAATGCGCTGGCGCAGAACAATCTGGGCGCTATTTACGAAGCCGGTGAGGGCACCCTGCCGCGCAACGAGCGCGAGGCGCAGCGCCTATATCAACTCGCGGCCGACCAGGGCCTGCCCGGCGTCCAGAGCAACCTCGGCGCGATGTATGCCTCCGGCCATGGCGTGCAGCGTGACGAGCGGGAGGCGGCGCGGCTTTGGATGATGGCGGCCGAGAGCGAGGACGCTCAGGCGCAGAACAACCTGGGCAAGATGTATGCGGAGGGCCGCGGCGGCCTGCGCCGCGACAGCCAGGAGGCCGCCCGGATGTGGCGCCTGGCCGCCGCCCAGGGCAACGTGGAAGCCACCAACAACCTGCGCCGGATGGGCGTGCGCTAGTTCCGCTCCAGGCTGGCGAAGAAGATCTGTTTGGTGGCGCCGATGGACTCGGACACGCCGACCGTCGTGCCCAGCCCGGTCTTCCACTCGTAGTGCATGCCGTGCCGGACAAAATTCCGGCTGAGGGCCGGCGGACCGAGCTTGGCGCTCAGGCGTTCCACCAGCGCCTGCACCGTCACCGGTCCCTGCTTCCAGATCGTCAGCGAAAGGTGCTCGAAGCCCGGATTGTCGCAGTCCGACGCCGCGGTTTCCAGGATCAGCTACTTGTCGTAGGCGATCGCCTCCTTCGGGGCGGCACCGTTGGTGGAGTATGACGTGGCGCAGCCGCCGCTAAGTGTAGGCGCTTGCAATCATCGGCGTTCGTGCTCGCAAACAGCGGCGTTTCCCGCTCGGATTAGGGCTCTTGGCAGTTTTTGATGATTGGGGTGGCGGCGTTCCTCTATAGGACGGGTGAACCCACTCTCTCGCTTGTTGCCGGACCCGACCTCGGTCCGGCTTGAAACCTGGAGCTTTGAGCCCGCTCCACCGACGATCACCCTGATCCTGACCTCCCGCCCCCGCCCGCCATCGTGCCCGCTGTGTGGCCGGCGGGCCAAGCGCACCCACAGCCGATACGAACGCATCCTTGCCGACCTGCCCTGGGGCGAGCACCGCGTGGCGATCCGGCTCAAAGTTCGACGGCTCTTTTGCGACGACACGGGGTGCATGCGTCACGTCTTCACCGAACGCCTGCCCGGCGTTGCAGCCCCTTGGGCGCGCAGGACGACGCGGCTTGCTGACCGGCTTACGGCGGCGGGCTTGGCGCTGGGCGGCTCAGCTGGCGCGCGCCTCGGCCGCAAGTTCGGGCTTGCGGCATGCCGCAACACATTGCTGAGCGCGATACGGCAGGCGCCCATGCCGCCTGTCGTGACCCCGTCCGTGCTCGGCGTCGACGATTGGGCTTTGCGTAAGCGCGACACCTACGGCACCGTGCTGGTGGACCTCGAACGGCACCGCCCGGTGGCGCTGCTGCCGGGCCGCGAGGCAGACACATTGGCCGCTTGGCTGCAGAACCTGGCCGGGATCGCCAAGGACGTCGCGATCGGCGCGGGCCTGGCCTCGGCCGGCGCCAGCAGCGACGATGCGTTCGCGCGCGGCGACCTGGC
>CAXTDP010000186.1:0-8968 GCA_964242295.1 uncultured Acetobacteraceae bacterium
CGCGCCACCGCGCCACCTGGCACAGCCCGCCACGCCGCCGGCGCCCGCCGCCGTCCCAGCCCCCGATCCGGAAAAGCCGGCCGAGCCGCAGAAGGGCAGCAACAGCGGCCTTCCCCTTCCGCGCTTCGCCACCCTGCGCTCGGACGAGGTTAATTTCCGCAGTGGCCCCGGCACCCGGTATCCCATCGAATGGGTCTATAAGCGCCGCGACCTGCCGGTGCAGATCGAGCGCGAGTTCGAGGCGTGGCGCCTGGTCCGCGACCAGGAGGGCGTGAAGGGCTGGGTCCACCAGGCCACCCTCGCCCCCCGCCGCACCGCCATCGTCATCGGCGCCCCCAACGGTCCCGAGCAGGCATTGCGCCGCGACGCCCGGGACGACGCCGGCCCGGTCGCGCGCCTCAAGCCCGGCGTCATCGTCCGCCTGCGCGCCTGCGAGGCAACGTCCCCCTGGTGCCAGGCCCAGGTCGGGGACTACCGTGGCTGGATGAAGCGTGCGGACCTATGGGGCGTGTCCCCGGACGAGGCGATCCAATGACCGACCAGCAAGCAGGGACCGACCAGCAAGCAGTGACCGACCAGCAAGCGGTGCCACCCCCCGAAGGCCCGCCCCGTGCCCACCACGACATGGGCGGAGTGCCCAAGTTCCTGTGCGAGGGCATAGACACCGGGCCGCACGCCTTGACCGAGTTCGACCGCACCGTGGACGCCCTGCGCGGCATCCTGGGCGCCAAGGGCGTGATGAGCGTGGACGAGCTGCGCCGGGGCATCGAGGCCATCCCGGAGGCCGACTACCTTCGCCTCACCTATTACGAGCGCTGGGTACGATCCATCGCCGACAACCTGCTGGCCCGCGGCGTGGTGACCGAGGCCGAGCTGCGCGCCGCCCTGGACGCGGCCTGATGCTGGCCCCTACCTCATACAAGCCGGCCTCATACAAGCCGGGCAGCGCCGTCAGGGTGCGGAACGACTGGCCGGAAGCGCGCGGCCCCTGCCACGTCCGCACGCCGCATTACCTACGGGGGCGGACCGGCCGGGTGGTGCGCCACCTCGGGGATTTCCCAAACCCGGAGGACCTCGCCTTTGCCCGCCCGGCGGCGCGGCTGCCGCTGTATCACGTTGCCTTCGCGCCGCAGTCGGTGTGGCCGGACGCGGGCGGCGGCGAACTGTTGGTCGAACTCTACGAACCCTGGCTGGAGCCGGTATGAGCACCCTCCTCGACCCCATCCTTGAAGCGCCGGGCGACCGCCTTCTCACGGCGTTGCGCACGTTGTTGGAGCAAAAAGGCATCGCCAGCCCGGACGAGATCGCGGCCCGGATCGAGCAGACTGACCGCGCCAGCCCGGCCGGCGGTGCCCGCATGGTCGCCCGCGCCTGGACCGACCCAGCCTATCGCGAGCTGCTGCTGCGCGACGGCGTCCAGGCCGCGGAGGCGGCGGGCATTCACATGCGCGGCCTGCCGCCACTGGGCGCGCTGGAGAATACGGCCGACCTGCATCACCTCGTCGTTTGCACGCTATGCAGTTGCTACCCGCGCGGCGTGCTGGGCTACCCGCCGTTCTGGTTCAAGTCGCCGGCCTACCGCGCCCGCGCCGTGCGGGACCCGCGCGGTGTGCTGGCGGAATGGAGCACATCCTTGCCGGACGGGGTGCGGATCAGCGTCGTGGACAGCACGGCGGATTACCGCTGGATGGTGCTGCCGTGCCGCCCCGCGGACACAGAGGGCTGGGACGAGGCGCAGCTCGCCGCGCTGGTGCGGGAGGGCGACATGATCGGCGTGACCGTGCCGACAGCCGGTTCGTAGCTCGCGGGACGGGACAGCGTCAGCGCCCTCGACGGCTTGCTGTCATCCGACGGCGGAAGGCACCTGATGCTGCCTCACCTTACTCGCCGCGCAGCCTCGCGGCGGCCAGCACCCCGGCCGATGCAATCAGCAGCACCAACGCCCCGCGCAGCCCCACGACGTCCGACGCCGCCCCGATCACCGGCGGTCCCAGCAGCAGCCCGGCATAGCCCAGCGTCGCCACTGCAGCCACGCCCGTGCTGGCCGCTGTCCCCGTCCGCCCCGCGGCGGAGAACAGCAGCGGCGCCATGTTCGCCACTCCCAACCCCACCAACGCGAAGCCCACCGCCCCCGCCGCCGGCCACAGCACGGCCAAACCAAACCCGGCGGCGGCCAGCACCGCTCCGGCGCGCAGCACGGGCGCCGGGCCAAAGCGCCGGACCAGCCGGTCTCCGAACAGCCGCCCCAGCACCATTGCCGCCGAAAAGCCGGCAAACCCCGCCGCAGCACCTGCTGCGGTCGCGCCCGCTCCCATGAGGAACACGCCGGACCAGTCCGCCACCGCCCCTTCCGTCATGAAGGCGAGGAAGCACAGTGCGCCGATCCCTGCAGCGGCCCGGCTGGGCCAGGCAAAGCCGCCGGCATCCGCCCCCGCACTGTCCTGCAAGCCCAACCGGGCCGCGCCTCCAACCAGCGCCGCGACCGCTGCCGCCGCGAATGGCAGCACCCCGGCACCGAAATGCACCGCCACCGCAGCACCGCCGGCACCGAGCAATCCGCCCAGGCTCCAGCAAGCATGGAAGGACGACATGATGGACCCGCCCCATGCGGCCTCGACCCGGGCGGCCCCGGCGTTCATCAGCACGTCCAGCGCTCCGTTGGCCGCCCCCAGCACAAACAGCGCCGGCAACAGGGCCAGATAGCCCGGCGCGGCCGCAGGCAGCAGCAGCGACGCCGCGAACAGGCCTCCAGTCCCTGCGATCAGCCCACCCCGCTTGGCGCCGAGCCATCCCGCCAAAGGCATCGCCGCCATCGCCCCAGCCGCCAGCATCAGCAACCCAAAGCCGAGGGCGGTCCCGGACAAGTCAAGACGAGCCTTGATCCCGGGAATGCTTGCGGCCCAGGCGCCGATGCCGATGCCGTTCGCGAGGAACACCAAGCTGGTCGCCCGCCGGGCGCGGGAAGGCCGAAGGACAGTCATAACCATGAAACTGCGTCCTCTCCCTCCGGGAGAGGGTCGGGGTGAGGGGGTCTTAGCTGCGGAGCGGGAAACCACAGTTGCCTCCGGCGCGCAGCCCGTACGGGGCGGGACCGGCGCTTGCCCGCCCCCTCACCCCGACCCTCTCCTGGAGGGAGAGAGAGAAGGAAACGTTATGCTGCCTGGTCCCAGACGGGCGCCCAGCCGGGGTTCACGAAGCGCTGAGTCTTTGGCAGCATCGCGATCACCGCGCGGTCGGTGTCGTCCAGCGTAATCTTCAGAGCGTCCAGGTTGGCCTTCTGGCCTTCGGCGCGGTTGGCCTTGGGGATGGCAGCGACGCCAGGCTGGTCCAGCAGCCACTTCAGCGCGATCTGCGCCGGCGTGGCGCCGTGCTTGCGGGCGATGGCCCGCAGCTCCTCATGCTCAGCCAGCCGGCCCTGAGCCAGGGGCGCATAGGCGGCGATGCTGGCGCCATGCCCGACCGCATAGTCCACTACGGGATGCTGGCCCAGCAGCACGTGATACTCGACCTGGTTGCAGGCGACCGGCGCCCCAACCTCCTTAATGGCCCGGCGCAGCAGCGCCACCGGGAAGTTCGACACGCCGATGGCGCGGGCCAAACCCTGCTCCTTGACACGCATCAGGTTGGCTAAGGCATCCGGCAGGTCCATGCCGGGGGAGGGCCAATGGATCAGATACAGGTCCACATGGTCGAGCCGCAGCTTCTGCAGCGACCCCTCGATGCTGCGCTGCATGGCGTCGCGGGACAGGTTTTCGTACCAGACCTTGGTCGTGACGTGCAGGTCGGACCTGGACATGCCGGCGTTGGCAATGGCCTCGCCGACCGCCTCCTCGTTGCCATACATCTCGGCGGTGTCAATGTGGCGGTAGCCCAGGGCGATGGCGCGCTGCACGGCGTCCACGCACTCCGCCCCCTTCATGCGCCAGGTGCCGAGGCCGAGCTTGGGCATATTCATGCCCTGGGCGGTGATCAGTTCCATGCAGGCTGCTCCTATCGCGGCGTGAAGTCCACAAGCGCGGCAAAGCCCTCCTCGGTTCCGAATGCCAGGTGGCTGCCGGTCGCGCTCCAGTCCAGCGCGGACACCGGGCCGTGGCCGGGAGGCGCCACGGGGATGATGCGCTGGCTGGTGATGTCCGCCAGCACCACCATCCCGTCGTTGAACCCGGCGGCCACCATGTCGTGGCTGGGATGACAGGCAACCTGGGTGCAGATCACGCCGTCCGCGCCCGCCAGTTCCATCGGCGCCTTGCCCATCGGTCCCCCGCCGAAGAACGGCCACAGCACCACGCTCTCGGCGCCCGACGAGGCCAGCCACTTGCCGTTGCGGCTGAATGACAGGCTGGCGGTCTTGGAGGGGTAGCCGCTCATGCGCATGTGCTGGCCGTCGGACAGGCGCCAGCCGTGCAGGGCGTTCTCCTGCATGGCGGTCACGACGGCCTCGGCGGCCGGGTGCAGGATGATGCCGGTGTGGCTGCCCTTCCACTCCATGATGCGCGGGCTGTCGGTCTTGGCGGCCACGAACCACAGGCTGCAGCCGTTGTAGTGCGAGGCGGCGATGCGCTTGCCCTTGGCGTCGAAGGCGATGCCGGTGACGGTCGAGGGATGCTGCAACGACTTCAGCGCGGCACCGGCGCCGTCCAGCACGTGCACGGCCTTGCCGACGGCGCAGGCCAGCACGCCGCCGCCCTTGCCGTCCGCGAAGGTGGCGACCTGCTCTACCCATTTCGAGCCATAGCGCGCCACGTCCGACAACACGCCGTCCGGCGCGATCCGGCGCAGCCCGCCATCGTCCCCGCCGGTCACCCAACCGGCGCGGGGGTCGGCGGCCATTGCCAGCACCGCGCCGTCATGCGCCTCCACGGCCGGCCAGTCCGGCCCACGGGCGATACGCACGGTTCCGTCGCCCAGGCCGAACGCGGCGGTGCCGGCGCGGTCGAACACCGCATCCACGACGTAGGCGCCGAGGTCTTGGGTCTGCCCGCGCTCCTCCAGAACGAAGCGCCGCAGCGTTTCGCTCATGCGTCGGCCTTGGCGTCAACCCGGGCCTCGGCGACCTGGCACGCCTCGAAGCCGCGGCGCAGTTGCGGGCGGTTCAGGTTGCGGCCGATGAACACCAGCTTGGACCGCCGCTCCACGCCCACGGGCCAGCGGCCGACAAAATCGCCGTCGGCGATCATGTGGACGGCCTGGAAGGCGAAGCGCCGGTCCTCGTTCGGATAGGCCAGGATGCCCTTGGTCCGCAGCAGATCCTGCCCCTTCTCCTGCAGCAGCGTGCCCATCCAGGCGTTGAACTTCTCAGGGTCGATCGGGCGGGACACCTCGAAGCTCATGCTGTTCACGTCGGTGTCGTGGCTGTGCTCGCTGTCTTCCAGGAAGGCCGGCTCGCGCTCCAGCACGCGGTTGAGGTCGAAGGCGCCTTGGCCCAGCACGTCCTCGATGGCCACGGCCGAGCGGGTGGCGCGGTGGATGCGGGCATAACGGTTGATGGCGCGGATGCGGGCCTCGACGGCGTCCAGCTCCTCCGGCGTCACCAGGTCGGTCTTGTTCAGTACGATCACGTCGGCGAAGGCGACCTGCTCCTGCGCTTCGGCGCTGTCGGCCAGGCGGGCGGGCAGGTTCTTGGCGTCCACGACGGTGACGATGGCGTCCAGCCGGGTCTTGGCGCGCACGCCGTCGTCCACGAAGAAGGTCTGGGCGACGGGCGCCGGGTTGGCGAGGCCGGTGGTCTCGATGATGATGCCGTCGAACTTGCCCCGGCGCTTCATCAGGCCGCCGACGATGCGGATCAGGTCGCCGCGCACGGTGCAGCAGATGCAGCCGTTGTTCATCTCGAACACCTCCTCGTCGGCGTCCACCACGAGGTCGTTGTCCACGCCAAGCTCGCCGAACTCGTTGATGACGACAGCGTATTTCTTGCCGTGGTTCTCGGACAAGATGCGGTTCAGGAGCGTGGTCTTGCCGGCGCCGAGGTAGCCGGTCAGGACGGTGACGGGGATCAGGCTGTCGGACATGACGTGACTTTCACAGCAGTGGGCGTTGGGTGGGATATAGGCGCAGGTGTTGGGGAACCCCAAGCCCGGGCTGGCGTGGGACAGTCGTGCGGGGTCTACGCTGGAAGCGCCAGGTCTTGGTCCTGCAGCACCAGATGGGGGCTGCAGCCCGCCCCGGCGTGGAACGTCCCTGGCAGGCCCCTAGCCTCAGTCGGCTGGGACAACCGCCTAGCTGGCGAAGGCGCGTTCATCACTGTCCCGCCGCCATTCCAGCGGCTCGGCGGCAGCGGCGTCATACCACTCGGCCACAAGCGGATGGGCGCGCACGGCGTCGCAGTAGGCGCGGGTGTCGGCGGCAATCAGCGGCAAGTAGGTCAGCAGCCGCGTGACGACAGGCGCGAACATGGCGTCCGCTCCGTTGAACTCCGCCCCGAACAGGAACGGACCGCCGGCGGCGAAGGCGGCCCGGGTGTCGCGCCAGATCGCCTCGATGCGGGTGATATCGGCCAGGGCGCCGGGCGTTTGGCATTTGCCCGGCGCCTGCGGCCCCAGCACCATCGGCATCGCGGTGCGCAGGGCGCGGAAGCCGGCGTGCATCTCCGCGCTGATCGCCCGGGCGCGGGCGCGGGCGGCGAGGTCCGCCGGCCACAGATGGGGCGACAGCTCCGCGCAGTACTCGATGATGGCCAGGGTTTCCCAGACGGCGATGCCGCGGTGCTCCAGGTAAGGCACCAGCCCGCTCGGCGACACCGCCTTGACCGCCGGGGTGCCGCCCGCGTCCCCGGCGGCCAGCGGTATGACAATCTCCTCCACGTCCAACCCGGCCAGCCGCACCGCCAGCCAGCCGCGCATGGACCACGAGGAATAGCGGCGGGTTCCGAGATACAGCCGGCCATCAGCCATCGTCGGGCTCCCCGGTGACGTGCGGCGCAGCATGCCATGCTTGCCCCAGAGCCGCCAAAGCGCGAACTTGGGGCCACCCATGCAAGAGGCGCCTTCGTCATGAACGAGATCAGCCGGCCCAACAACCTTCCAAATAACCTGGACGCCTTCTGGATGCCCTTCACCGCCAACCGCGCCTTCAAGGCGGCGCCGCGGCTGCTGGCCCGGGCGGAGGGCATGTTCTACTATACCCAAGACAACCGAGAGATCCTCGACGGGACCGCCGGGCTGTGGTGCGTGAACGCCGGGCACGGGCGGCGGGAGATCGTCGAGGCCATCCAGCGCCAGGCCGCCACGATGGACTTCGCGCCGACGTTCCAGATGGGGCACCCGATCGCGTTCCAGGCCGCGGCGCGGCTGGCGGAGATGCTGCCGGCGGGGCTGGACCGGGTGTTCTTCACCAACTCCGGCAGCGAAAGCGCGGACACGGCGCTGAAGATCGCCCTGGCCTACCACCGCGCCCGCGGTGAAGGGCAGCGGGTGCGGCTGGTGGGGCGGGAGCGCGGGTATCACGGCGTGGGCTTCGGCGGCATCTCAGTCGGCGGCATCAGCCCGAACCGCAAGCAGTTCGGCGCCCTGCTGCCGTATGTGGACCACCTGCCGCACACTCATGCGCCGGAGCACAACGCTTTCACCCGCGGCACCCCGGCCTGGGGCGGGCACCTGGCGGACGCTCTGGAGGGGATCGTCGCCCTGCATGGCGCAGACACCATCGCGGCCGTGATGGTGGAGCCGGTGGCCGGGTCCACCGGCGTGCTGGTACCGCCGGCGGGCTACTTGCAGCGGCTGCGGGAGATCTGCACCAAGCACGGCATCCTGCTGATCTTCGACGAGGTCATCACCGGGTTCGGGCGCATGGGCGCCAACTTTGGGGCGGAGCGGCTGGGAGTGGTGCCGGACCTGATGACGATGGCCAAGGGCCTGACCAACGCCGCGGTGCCGATGGGGGCGGTGGCAGCTTCGGACGAGATTTACTCGACGATCGTGGAGGGGGCGCCGGCTGGCATAGAATTGTTCCACGGCTACACCTATTCCGGGCATCCCCTGGCGTCGGCGGCGGCGATCGCCAGCATGGACTTGCAGCGGGCGGAGGACTTGCCGGGCCGGGCGCGGGCGATGGAGCCGTATTGGGAGGAAGCCGTGCACAGCCTGCGCGGGCTGCCGAACGTGGTGGACATCCGCAATGCCGGGCTGATTGCGGGGATCGAGCTGCAGCCGCGGGCGGGGAAGCCTTCGGACCGGGCGGTCCGGGTGTTCCAGCGGTGCTTTGACGACGGGCTGCTGATCCGGACGACGGGGGATATCGTGGCGCTTAGCCCGCCGTTGATCGTCGAGAACGGGCATGTGGACCGGATCGTGGAGACGTTGGGGGAGGCGATCCGGGCGGAGGCGGCTTGAGGCAGAAGGTTTGCATGCCGGATGGTTTGTACGAGCACGATGCGCTGGCCTGAGCCGACCACCAGGCGGCGCTGCTGCGCCGGGGCTGCTGTTGGAGGAGTGCCCACTTGGCTTGGACGAACTCCTAAACGAGGGTTTTGGCGTTGCGACGTTGGTTGCCAAGCTGGACGCCAGAAGCAACTAGCGATCATCCCTACTCCGCCGGCTGCTGCACCCCCACTGGCGCCCTTCCATCGGCACCCGCCGCCCGTCCCACCGGCACCGCCGCATCCCGGGGCGTCAGCACCCGCCCGAACAGCCGGCCCATCAACCGCGACACATCGTCCATCAGCGTGTAGAACGACGGCACGAACACCAGCGACAGCACCGTCGAGACCACCAGCCCGCCGATCACCCCAATCGCCATCGGCGAGCGGAACTCCCCGCCATCGCCCAGCCCCATCGCGCTCGGCACCATGCCGGCCACCATCGCGATCGTCGTCATCACGATCGGCCGCGCCCGCTTGCGCCCGGCGTCAATGATCGCTGCCTCCCGCGCCATGCCCATCGCCCGGCGCTCGATGGCGAAGTCCACCAGCATGATCGCGTTCTTGGTCACGATGCCCATCAGCATCAGGATGCCGATCACCACCGGCATG
>CAXTDP010000187.1:0-8919 GCA_964242295.1 uncultured Acetobacteraceae bacterium
CTGGCCGGGGTGCGCGATGGCCGCGGCGGCAAGGCCGCGCTCCAGCACCGGGTCGCCGGCGCCGAGCACGACGAGCTGCGCGCCATGGGACAGCAGGGCGGGGATCGCGTCCAGCAGCAGGTCCATGCCCTTCTGATGCGTCAGCCGGCTGATGGCGCCGAACAGCAGGGCGGCGGGATCTGGCGTCAAGCCGGTGAGCTTCTGCAGCGCCGCCTTGTTGCGTGGGCGCCGGCGCAGGCGGGCGACGCTGAACTGCGCGGTGATGTGCGGGTCGGCCGCGGGGTCCCAGACCCCGGTGTCCAGCCCGTTCAGGATGCCGTGCAGGTCGGTGGCCCGGCTCCGCAGCAGGCCATCGAGGCCCATGCCGTTCTCTGGGGTCATGATCTCCGCGGCATAGGTGGGGGAAACCGTCGTGATCCCGTCCGACAGCAGCAGCCCGGCCTTGAGCGTGCCGATGCCGCCGTAGAACTCCAGCCCGTTGATGCTCCAGGCCGCATCCGGCAGGTCCAGGGTGCCGAACAGCTCGGCGGGGAAGCGGCCCTGGAAGGCCAGGTTGTGAATGGTCGTCACCGTCGCCGGCCGGGTGCCGCCGCCGAAGTGCAGGTAGGCCGGCGCCAACGCCGCCTGCCAATCATGCGCGTGGACCACGTCCGGCGCCCAGCCGGCGCCGCCGCGGCCCAGCATCGCCCCCACCTGCGACAGCGCCGCGAAGCGGGCCAGGTTGTCCGGCCAGTCCGCCCCGTCCGGCCCGGCATAGGGCGACCCCGCCCGGTCATACAAGTGCGGCGCGTCCAGCGCATACAGCGACAGCCCAGACGCCGTGCCGGCCAGCACCCGGGCCGGGCCGCCGAACAGGTCCGGCAGGTCCAGCACCGGTGACGCCTGCTGCAATGCCTGCATCACCGCGGGGTAGCCGGGTACGAGGCTGCGCATCTCCACCCGCGCATGCGACAGCGCACTCGGCAGCGCACCGGCTACATCGGCCAGGCCGCCGGTCTTGATGATGGGGTAAATTTCGGACGTGACGGAAAGAACGCGCACCGCCGTCATGCCGGGCGGCATCCGCTCTGGCCAGGCGCCGTCGCCCGGGTTGCCGCGCCGCAAGCGGCTCGCGATGGCAGCGTCGGATGGCAGGGGTCGTCACGCTTGGTCATCGGCATCAGTCCTGCAGCCTGTCAATCATCGGTTGGGTGATCAGGCACACGCCCCGTTCGGTGCGGCGGAACCGGGCAGCGTCGGCGACCGGGTCCTCGCCGACCACCAGCCCTTCCGGGATATGCACGCCGCGGTCCACCACGACGTTCTTCAGCCGGGCATGGCGGCCGACCTGGGTGTAGGGCAGCAGTACGCCGCCCTCGACCGTGCTCCAGGAATGGGTGTGGACGCCGGTGAACAGCAGCGAGTGGCGGACGGCCGCGCCCGACACGATGCAGCCGCCGGACACCAGGCTGCTGATGGCGGAACCGCGCCGGTCCGTCTCGTCATGCACGAACTTGGCGGGCGGGGTGATCTCGCCATAGGTCCAGATCGGCCACTCCACGTCGTACAGATCGAGGCCGGGCAGGAAGTCGGTGAGGTCTATGTTTGCTTCCCAGTAGGCGTCCACCGTGCCCACGTCGCGCCAATACGCCTGGTTCTCGTGCGAGGAGCGCACGCAGGAGCGGTTGAAGCGGTGCGCCATCGCCTTGCCGTGCCTGACGATGTTGGGGATGATGTCCTTGCCGAAGTCGTGGCTGCTGTCGGGCCGCGCCGCGTCGGCCTTGAGCTGCTCGAACAGGAACCGGGTTTCGAACACGTAGATGCCCATGCTGGCGAGCGCCTGGTCGGGGCTGCCGGGGATGCCCGGCGGGTCCTTGGGCTTCTCCAGGAAGGACAGGATGCGGTCGTCGGTGTCCACCCCCATGACGCCGAAGGCGGTCGCCTCCATGCGCGGCACCTCGATGCAGCCCACCGTCACGTCGGCTTCGGTGTCCACGTGCTGCTGCAGCATCAACTCGTAGTCCATCTTATAGACGTGGTCGCCGGCCAGCAGGACGATGAAGTGGGGGGCGTAGCTCTCGATGATGTCTATGTTCTGGAAGACGGCATCGGCGGTGCCGGCATACCAGCTTGTTTCGCTGACGCGCTGGCTGGCGGGCAGGATGTCGAAGCTTTCGTTGCGCTCGGGCCGGAAGAAGTTCCAGCCGCGCTGCAGGTGGCGGATCAGGCTGTGCGCCTTGTATTGCGTGGCGACGCCGATGCGGCGGATGCCGGAGTTGAGCGCGTTGGACAGGGCGAAGTCTATGATGCGCGACTTGCCGCCGAAGTAGACGGCGGGCTTGGCGCGCACGTCCGTCATCTCCATCAGCCGGCTGCCGCGCCCCCCCGCGAGCACGTAGGCCATGGCGTAGCGGGCCAGCGGCGCGCTGGACGCGGCGGCGCCGAGGGAGCGTGCGGGGAAGGGCGGGATCATGCGGCACCCCCCAGGGTGGACTTCGCCCCCCAAACCTCGTCGGCATATTCCCTGATGGTGCGGTCGGAGGAGAACCAGCCGACTCCTGCCGTGTTCATCACCGACTTGTGCCACCAAGCCGCCGGGTCCTGCCAGGTGCTGGCGACGATCCGCTGCTGCGCCAGGTAGCTTTCGAAGTCGGCGCCGACCAGGAAGGTGTCGCGTTCCAGCATGTCGGCGATCAGCCCGGCATAGCGGTCCGGCTCGCCCGGCGAGAACACGCCGGAGCTTATGCCCTGCAACGCCTGGGACAGCGCGCGGGAGGCCGCGACGTCCTCATGTGCCGCGAGGCCCCGCCGGGTGCGGGCGGCGACCTGCTCGGCGGTCATGCCGAAGATGAAGATGTTGGCGGCGCCGACCCGGTCGCGGATTTCCACGTTGGCGCCGTCCAGGGTGCCGATGGTGACGGCCCCGTTCAGCGCCAGCTTCATGTTGCCGGTCCCCGACGCCTCCATCCCCGCGGTGCTGATCTGCTCGGACAGGTCGGCGGCGGGGATGATCTGCTCGGCCAGGCTCACGTTGTAGTTCGGCAGGAACACGATCTTGAGCCGGCCGGCGACGGAGGGGTCGCCGTTCACGACCTGCGCCACGTCGTGCGCCAGGCGGATCACCTGCTTCGCCAGCTTGTAGCCTGGCGCAGCCTTGCCGGCGAAGATCTTGACCCGCGGCGCCCAGTCCTGCGTCGGCTCCGCCCGGATTGCGTTATACAGCGCCACGGCGTGCAGCACGTTGAGCAGTTGGCGCTTGTACAGGTGGATGCGCTTGATCTGCACGTCGAACATCGCGTGCGGGTCCACGGCGATGCCGACGCGTTCGGCGATCAGCGCGGCCAGGGCGTCCTTGCGCCCCTGCCGTTCCCGCTTGAAGGCCGCCTGGAAGGCGGGGTCCGCGGCGTGGGACCGCAGGTCCTGCAGCGCCTCGGGATCGTGCAGCATGCGGGGACCGATGGCGTCCACGATCAGCCGGGTCAGCCCGGGATTGGCGCGGTGCAGCCAGCGGCGGAAGGTGATGCCGTTGGTCTTGTTGTTGATGCGTCCGGGGTAGATGGCGTTCAAGTCGGCGAACACCGTCTGCTGCATCAGGGCGGTGTGCAGCGCCGACACGCCGTTGATCGAGTGCGACCCCATGAAGGCCAGGTGCCCCATGCGGACCCGGCGCCCGTGCCGCTCGTCAATGACGGACGCCGCGCGCAGCACCTGGTCCGCCGCCGGGCCGGTCACGCCGCCCAGGGACACGCGCACGCCCTCCAGGTGGCGGCCGTTCAGCAGGTAGATGATCTGCATGTGCCGGGGCAGCAGCCGTTCCATCAGCGGCACGGCCCAGGTTTCCAGCGCCTCTGGCAGCAGGGTGTGGTTGGTGTAGCCGAAGGTGGCGACGGTGATGCGCCAGGCCTCGTTCCACTCGACGCCGTGTACGTCCAGCAGCAGGCGCATCAGCTCGGCGACGCCGATGGCGGGGTGGGTGTCGTTGAGCTGGATCGCGGCCTTGTCGGGGAGCGTCGCCACGGCGCCGAACTGCTCGACGTGGCGGCGCAGCAGGTCCTGCAGGGAGGCTGAGGCGAAGAAGAACTCCTGGCGCAGCCGGAGTTCTTGGCCGGAGTCGCTTTCGTCGCCGGGATACAGCACGCGGGAGACGGCCTCGGTGCGGACGCGGTCGCGCAGGGCACCGACGTGGTCGCCGCGGTTGAAGTCGTCCAGGTGCATCGGCTCGCCGGCGCGGGCGGACCACAGGCGCAGGGTGTTGGCGTGCTGGCCGGCGCCCGTCGCGGTCTCGCCGCCGATGACCGGCGTGTCGTAGGCGATGGCGGACAGGGTTTCCGCCGGGGCCCAGACATAGGCGGTGCGCCCGTCCGGATGCGTCTGCCCGCTGACGGTGCCGCCGAAGCCGATGGGGTAGGCGACCTCCGGCCGCTCGAACTCCCAGGGGTTGCCGAAGCGCAGCCAGTCCTCTGGCAGCTCCTCCTGCACGCCGTCCCGCAGGACCTGGCGGAACAGCCCGTGCTCGTAGCGTATGCCGTAGCCGAAGGCGGGGATGCCCAGGGTCGCCATGCTTTCCATGAAGCAGGCGGCGAGGCGTCCCAGGCCGCCGTTGCCGAGGGCGGCGTCCGGCTCCTGCTCCTTGATGCGGTCGAGGTCCACGCCCTCAGCGGCGAGCGCCGCGCGCACCGGGTCGAGCAGGCCGAGGTTGCCGATGCAGTCGAACAGCAGGCGGCCGATCAGGAACTCCAGGGACAGGTAGTAAACTCGCTTCGCGCCGGTCTCGTAGGTGATGCGGGTGCTGTCGAACCAGCGGTCCACGATGGTGTCGCGTACGGCCAGCGCGGTGGCGACGAACCAGTCGCGCTCGCTCGCCGTGATCGGCGACTTGCCGACCTGGTAGGTCAGCTTGGCCATGATGCGCGCGCGCCAGGTGTCGGTATCGGACGTGGCGACGTCTATGGTCGCAGGATTGTCCATGGGGGCCTCATCGCGCGTCGGATGTTTAAGGTGCGGTTGCCTCGACCTTCGCACCCTCCGTCCAATCCCGCCAGAGGAGGATGAGCGCCGCCATGATTGCCGGGCCGAGGAACAGGCCCAGCAGCCCGAAGGTTTCCACGCCGCCCAGGATGCCCAGCAGCACCCACAGGAAGGGCAGCTTGGTTGCGCCGCCGATCAGCACCGGGCGTATGGCGTGGTCGGCGGCGAAGATGACGATCATGCCGACCACGAACAGCGCGATGGCGGCCGTCGTGCTGCCGGATGCCAGCACCAGCAGGGAGGCCACCGCCAGGATGACGGGTGCGCCCATCGGGATGATGGCCGCAACCGCCGTCAGCGCTCCCAGCAGTACCGGGTGCGGCGCACCTGCGAAGGCGTAGCCGATGCCCAGCAGAAATCCCTCGCCCAAGCCCACCAGAACCATGCCGTTCACCGTGCCGTGGATGGAGGCGACGATCTGGCTTCCGACTTCCTCCCCATGCCGTCCGACCAGTCGGCGGCTGGCGACCTGCATCCGCTCCATCAGCCCGGCGCCGTCGCGATATAGGAAGAACAGCGTCACCAAGGTGAAGCCGAACAGCACGCCCCGGCGTGCCACCTGCTCGCCCACACGCCGCCCGGTTTGCAGCATGTCGGTCCGGTCCAGCCGGCCGAGCAGGGCGGCGGCGTCGTCCGGATGCGCCAGGTTGGCGTCCCACCATGCCGATGCCTGTGGCCCGGCGAGGGGCAGGTGGGCCAGCCAATCCGGCGGCGCGGCGCCATGCAGCCGGGCCTCGTTGATCCAGTGGATGCTCGTCCCTGCCTCGTGCCCGGCCTGCACGCCCACCAGGACCAGCGGCACGACAAACAGCAGCGTGGCGCCCAGGGTGAACAGCAGCGGCAACAGGACGTTATGGCGCCCGGCGCCAAACCGCGCCTGCGTCCGCATATACAGCGGCCAGGTGGCGACAGCGAGGACAGCGGCCCAAGCAAGGGCATGGAAGAAGCCTGCCATGACATAGGCGCCGAGCGCGATCAGGGCCAAGGACAACCCGACCCGCGCGGCGCCCTGCCCGCGCAGCAGGGACCTTGGCTGTGGAACGGTGGCTACGATCATGGTCTGCGTGGGGGGTGTCGGGGTGATGTCCACGAGAGCTGCCTTCTTGCCGGGGTTGATCCGGCGTATAGCATGGCAACGCGGCGCGGGCTGGCTTGTTCCCCGGCCGGATCGAAGGGGGCGGACGTGGGCGAGACCGGGATTGGGAGCGCGGAGATTGGGAGCGCGGCGACTGGGAGCGCGGGGCCGACGGATTGGCGGACGGACGGGGTGCGGGTGGTTCCCGGGGACAGCCTGGACACCAACACGCCGCAAACGCCGGGCATGAACCGGGCGGCGGCGATCAACTTCGCCCGCGTGGGCGCGCAGCGTATCTGGGCCGGGACCGTCCACATCCACCCCGACGCCAAGACCGGCGCGCACCACCACGGCGCGCTGGAAAGCGTGATCTACGTGATCCGCGGGCGCGCCCGGATGCGCTGGGGCGACCGGCTGCAATGGGTGGCGGAGGCCGGGCCGGGCGACTTCATCTTCATCCCGCCCTATGTGCCGCACCAGGAGATCAACGCCTCCACCGAGGAAACGCTGGAGTGCGTGCTGGTGCGCAGCGACCAGGAGGCGGTGGTGGTGAACCTGGACATCAAGCCGGTCGAGCGGCCGGAGGGCGTGGCGTGGGTGGACCCGATTCATAAGGCAGAGGGTGGGAAGTAGTGTGCAGATGCCCAGAGACGTGGTGGCAGGGGCGTAGCGGCGTTCGGTCAGGCTGCCGCCGGCTTCCAAGCCGTGATCGGCAGGCCGTTGTGGTGCTGGTTCACGATGCCGAACGGCCGGTAATCGCCGTCCTGCACGCGTATCTCGCAGAGGCCAGCCCGTTCCAGCATGGCGATTACGTCGGCCAGCCCGAACTGGCGCATTTCCAGCACGTCGCCGGGACCGCCGTGGAACACCAGGTCCGTTCCGAGGCGAAGCTCGCCGTCACAGGTGCGGTAAACGAAGCCCCACATGCCCTCGACCTCCACCAGCTTGCCCGCCGTGAAGTCAGGGAAGTGCTCCCGTGCCGGCTGTCCCTGGGCGTAGGGGACGGTGAGGACCAGGAAGCCGCCCGGCTTCAGCATGGCCGCAAGGTTGTCCACCGCCGCCTGGACCGGCGGCGCTATGTGCTCCAGCACTTCCGAGCAGACGACGAAGTTGCAGCCGCCGCGGTGCACGTCCGGCAGCGGGCGTGAGATGTCGAGCCTGGGGTCCTGGTGGAGGAAAGTGTTGGTATAGCTGAACGCCTTGGCGAACCCCGTGGCGTAGCCGTCCCAGTCGCTCAAGCCCAGGCCGTGCACGCCCTTTGCCCGGGGAAAATCCGGCAAGATCAGCGGGCGTTGGAACAGGGCCATGCCGATATGGTGGACGATGCTGCGCATGCGGACCGACGACCCGCATCCGAAGCATGAAGCGTCTTCCCGCGCCACCTTGGCGGCCAGCGTGTGCTGGCGGCTGCCGCAGCAGTTGCACAGGAAGTCAATGTAGGTATCGTCGGTCATCGGGGTTCCTCGGACGGGCGCGTCGTCACCCGATGCAGGGCTGCGCCGGGCTGCGGAGACCTTGCACCGTCCCGCATCCGGGGCAACCCAGGCGCCTCGGGACGGAGTCGCAAGGGAACCGGCGGCCCTCCTGCCCTTGTCAGCAAAACAGCCTTGTGGCACCAGCGCGGCCGACGCCGGATCGGGGAAGCTGCATGGGTGACCAGTCCGCGATCCAGGACGTGGAGCGGGCGATCTGGGGGCAGGACCCCGGGGCGTTGCTGCGCCTTCCGCCGATCCCGCCTGAGAGCTGGCCGGGTTCGGTGCAGCAGGACTGCCGCGCCTTTGGCCTCGATGCGCCGCTGCAGCACCCGGCGGCGGCCCTGCCGGGCAACCCCGGCATCGCCGTCGTGATGATGGTGAAGGACGAGGCCGACATCATCGGCCACAATCTCGCCTGGCTGCATTTCATCGGCGTCCGGCGTTTCGTGATCTCCAATAACGGCTCGGCTGACGGCACCGGCGCCGTCATCGAGGCGTTCCGGACCCGGCATGACGAGGCGGAGGTCGTGGTGATAGCCGACCCGCTGGTCAGCTACGTGCAAAGCCTGAAGACCACGGGGATGCTGCGCTACGCCCTGTCCATCTGGCCCGACCTGCGGTGGGTGTTCCCGCTGGACGCGGACGAGTTCCTGATCCCGTCGCAGGGTCTCAGGGTGCTGGACGGCCTGCCGGGCAACGTCGAGGTCATCACGATCCCCAAGGTGATCCACTTCCGCCACCGCCTGGGCGGCGAAGCCGACACGGGGTCGCCGCTCGGCGCCATGGCGCTGCGCAGCCCGCTGTTCTGCGTGCCGCCCAAATGCGCCTGCCGGGCCCATCTGCACTTGACGGTGACCGGCGGCAACCATCACATCCGGCGCGGGGACGGGCACAGCCCGGGGCACCGTGGCGGCCTGTCCCTGGGCTTCTATCTCCGCGAGTTCCAGACCCGCAGCTTCGAGCACTTCCTCGGGAAGGTCAGGAACGGCGGCAAGGCGATCCTGGCCGCACAGGCCGAGGGCAGGGTCGAGGGCGGCGAGCACTGGCTGCGCTGGTTCGACGTGCTGCAGGCCCAGGGCGAGGCCGGTCTGCGGGCGACCTATGAAAGCGAGTGCGTCCGGGGAGCCGACGCCAACTTCGTGCTCGACCCGTTCCACGGCGTCGCGGGCGCATAGAACGTGCCTCCCGTTCCTGACCCGCAGCTCCCGGCGGCGCCGTTGCACGGCGGCGGCATCGTCCGCCTGGCCCTGCCGGCGCCAGCGGACGGGACGGGGACGCCGGCCGGGCTTGCCCTCATGCTGGACGATGCGTTTGCCGGGGTGATGCCGGTGGTCCCCGACGGCCCTGGCGCCGGCCGGTGCG
>CAXTDP010000188.1:0-8885 GCA_964242295.1 uncultured Acetobacteraceae bacterium
CAAGTACTTCTGCCATGACGTGCGGGTGATCCGCCTGCCGCGGCACGGGGCCAGCCTGCCGGTGGGGATCGGCGTGTCGTGCAGCGCGGACCGGCAGATACAGGCGAAGATCACTCCGGAGGGGGTGTTCCTTGAGCAGTTGGAAACCGACCCCGCCCGTTTCCTGCCGGAGGCGACGGAGGATAAGCTGGGCGAGGAGGTCATCCGCGTGGACCTGCACCAGCCGATGGAGGCGATACGGCGGCAGTTGTCGGCCTACCCGGTCAAGACGCGGCTGTCGCTGACCGGCACCGTCGTGGTGGCGCGGGACATCGCCCATGCCAAGCTGAAGGAGCGGCTGGACCGCGGCGAGGGGCTGCCGCAGTACTTGAAGGACCATCCCGTGTATTATGCCGGGCCGGCCAAGACGCCGGCAGGATATGCCACGGGGAGCTTCGGGCCGACCACGGCCGGGCGGATGGACAGCTACGTGGCGGAGTTCCAGCGGGCGGGCGGCAGCTTCGTGATGCTCGCGAAGGGCAACCGGTCGCGGGCGGTTCGGGATGCCTGCAAGGCGTATGGCGGATTTTACCTTGGCAGCGTCGGCGGCCCGGCGGCCCGGCTGGCGCAGGACTGCATACGCAAGGTGGAGGTGCTGGAATACGAGGAGTTGGGCATGGAGGCGGTTTGGCGGATCGAGGTGGAAGACTTCCCGGCCTTTATCATAATTGATGACAAGGGCAACGACTTCTACGACGGGTTGGAGTGATGCGGTTCACCGTGGACCGGCTGGACCACCTGGTCGTCAACACGTCGGATGTGGAGCTGGCCGCGTCCTGGTATCAGCGCGTGCTGGGCATG
This sequence comes from uncultured Acetobacteraceae bacterium, assembly GCA_964242295.1. GTDB lineage: Bacteria > Pseudomonadota > Alphaproteobacteria > Acetobacterales > Acetobacteraceae > DASWOJ01. The sequence goes on from CAXTDP010000188.1 coordinate 841, forward strand.
GAGCGGGAGGAGTTCGGGCCGGACAATCGCACCGCGCTGAAGTTCGGCGGGCAGAAGATCAACCTGCGCCCGCATGACGCGGACAAGCGGGCGTGGTTCACCGGCGCCAACAGCGAGCCAGGGGCCGCGGATTTGTGCTTCGTGACGGCGGTTGGGCCGGAGGACGTGGTGGAGCACCTGCACGACTGCGGCATCGCCATCGAGGCCGGGCCGGTCGCCAAGGAGGGTGCTCTGGGCACGATCCAGTCGGTGTATTGCCGGGACCCCGATGGCAACCTGATCGAGATCTCCTCCTACCTGGACCGGTGACCGGTTTAGCCCGGAATGGGCGCGCCATCGGCTGGGCGGCGCTGGCGGCGTTCCTGTTGTGCGTGCCGCTCGCCAACTGGATGGTGCAGCATATTGGGACCGTTTGCCCGGCGGATGGGCCGTGCCTGGTGCCGGTGGCGCCGGGGCTGATGGCGCCTTCGGGGGTGCTGACGGTTGGCGCGGCGCTGGTGCTGCGGGACGTGGTGCAACGCTACCTGGGTGCGATTTGGGGGGTGGGCGCCATCGTCGCCGGGGCCGCCCTGTCCGTTGCCATCGCGCCGCCGTTCCTGGTGCTGGCATCGGGGGCGGCGTTCCTGTTGAGCGAGTTGGCGGATTTCGCGGTCTATACGCCGTTGCAGCGGCGGGGGCTGGTGCGGGCGGTGCTGGCGAGCTCGGTGGCGGGGTTGGTGGTGGACAGCGTGGTGTTCCTGCTGCTGGCGTTCGGCAGCTTGCAGTTCCTGCCGGGGCAGGTGGTGGGCAAGGGCTGGGCGGTGCTGGTGAGCGTGCCGTTGATCCGGCTGCTGCGGCGGGTGGCGCCGACGCCGGCTTAGGTATGGTAAGGTGATGCCATGAACGTCACGCTCCGCCCTGCCCCGCCCATGCCCGCCATGACGCGGGAGCAGTTCCTCGATTGGGACGGGCATCTTGACGCGAAATGGGAGTTTGATGGAACCCGGCCGATACCAATGACTGGTGGTTCGCGCGAGCACAGTCTTATCCTCGCCCGGCTGATTCATGCCCTGCTCAAGCGCTTGGACGGCACCGAGTGGGATGTCCTGGTCGACTTCGGCCTCGCCACCATCGGCGACAAGGTGCGATACCCGGATGTGCAAGTCACCCGCACGAAGCCTCCCGCGTCGGCCAAGCTGATTCCCGGCACTGTGGCGACATTTGAGGTTCTCAGCCCAGGTTCGGTGCGGACGGACCGGGTGGACAAGGTGCGGGAGTATGCCGCCGTCCCCTCCATCCTGCGCTATGTCATCTTGGAGCAGGACGCCCCCGTGCTGACCGTCCTGCACCGGACGGATGGCGAGGCTGGATGGGGCACCCTGCCGCTAGCCGCTGGTGAAACCCTGGAATTGCCGGAGCTTGGGATCGCCGTGCCGGTGGACGAGATCTATGCCGGGCTGACGTTTCCAGGGGACGACGTGCCGGCCGCCTGACATGCGCTTGTCCGAGTTCGACTTCCATCTTCCCCCCGAGCGCATTGCCCACGCCCCGGCCCGTCCACGCGACGCCGCGCGGCTGCTCGTCGTCGGCGACGCTCTGCAGGACCGCATCGTCCGCGAACTGCCCGGCCTGCTCCGGCCCGGCGATGTGCTGGTGGCCAATGACACACGGGTGATCCCCGCGCAGTTGGCGGCCCGCCGGGGGGATGCCCGGATTGGCCTGACGCTGGATCAGCCGGGGGCGGATGGCACCTGGCATGCCCTTGCCCGCAATGCGCGGCGGCTGCGGCCCGGGGACCGCCTGGCCTTCGACGGGGCGGCCGACTTGGCGGCAGAAGTGGTCGGGCGCGATCCGGATGGGGGTGTGACGCTTCGCTTCAACCGGGCTGACGATGCGTTTGCCGATGCGCTGCGGCGGGCGGGGGCGCTGGCGCTGCCGCCCTATATCAACCGCCCGGATGGCCCGACCGAGCAGGACGCGCAGGACTACCAGACCGTGTTCGCCGACCGGCCTGGCGCCGTCGCCGCGCCCACGGCCGGGCTGCACTTCACCCCTGCCCTGCTGGCGGCGCTGGAGGCTGCCGGCGTGTCGCGGGTGCTGGTGACGCTGCATGTCGGGGCCGGCACCTTCCTGCCGGTGCGCTCTGACGACGTGTCCGGGCACCGGATGCACCCGGAGCGCGGGACGGTCACGCAGGAAGCGGCCGACCGGATCAACGCCGCCCGGCGGGTGGTCGCGGTCGGCACCACCAGCCTGCGCCTGCTGGAGTCCGCCGCCGGACCGGACGGGACGGTGCAGGCGTTCGGGGGTGATACCAGCCTGTTTATCACGCCCGGCTTCCGCTTCCGGGTGGTGGACGCGCTGCTGACCAATTTTCACCTGCCGCGCAGCACCCTGTTCATGCTGGTCTGCGCCTTCGCCGGGCAGGAGCGCATGCAGGCGGCGTATGCCCATGCGATCCAGGCGGGTTACCGCTTCTACTCCTATGGCGACGCGTCCCTGCTGGAACGTGCCTCGCTGGAACACGGCCTACCGGGAGGCGACTTGCTGGGACGCTCGCGGCTGGAACGGGAATGAATTTCGGGCATGTGACGGTCGCGACGGATGGCGCCGCCCGTGCCGGGGTGCTGCAGACGGCGCACGGCGCGGTGGAAACGCCGGTGTTCATGCCCGTCGGCACCGCGGGCACGGTGAAGGCCATGACGGCGGACCAGGTGCGCGCGACCGGTGCCGGCATCGTGCTGGGCAACACCTACCACCTGATGCTGCGTCCGGGGGCGGATCGGGTGGAGCGGCTGGGCGGGCTGCACCGCTTCATGGACTGGCCCGGCCCGATCCTGACGGATAGCGGCGGCTTCCAGGTCATGTCGCTGTCGGGGCTGCGGAAGATGGACGAGGGCGGCGTCACCTTCCGCAGCCACCTGGACGGCGCGCAGCACCGGCTGACGCCGGAGAGTGCCACGGGCATCCAGCACCAGTTGGACTCCACCATCACGATGGTGCTGGACGAATGCACGCCGTTTCCGGCCACGCACGACCAGGCCCGCGCCAGCATGGAGCTGTCCATGCGCTGGGCGGCACGGTCGCGCGCCGCGTTCGTGGCGCGGCCGGGCTATGCCCAGTTCGGCATCGTGCAGGGCAGCGTGTTCCCCGACCTGCGGGCGCGCTCCGTGGAGGTGCTGCTTGGCGTGGGGTTCGAGGGGTATGCCGTAGGGGGGCTGGCAGTCGGTGAGGGCCAGGCGACGATGCTCGGCGTGCTGGAGTCCACCGTGCCGCTGCTGCCGGCGGACCGGCCGCGCTACCTGATGGGGGTCGGCACGCCGGACGACCTGGTGGCGGCGGTGGGGCGCGGGGTGGACATGTTCGATTGCGTGATGCCCACCCGCGCCGGACGTACCGCGCGCGCCTTCACCAGCCAGGGCGTGCTGAACATGCGCAACGCGCGGCATATGGACGATGCCGGGCCGGTGGACCCGGCTTGTTGCTGCACCGCTTGCACCCGGCACAGCCGCGCCTACCTGCACCATCTGTTCCGGGCCAAGGAAATCCTTGGCCCAATGCTGCTGACCCAGCACAATATCACCTATTACCAGTCCCTGATGCGCGGCCTGCGCGCGGCGGTCATGGCGGGGGATTTTGCTGACCATGCCGCCGGGCTACGCGCCGCCTGGGGCGGCGGAGACCCTTCCGGAGACGTGTCATGAGCGACTACAGCGTCCTGACCCAGCTTGGCTCCGCCATCGAGGCCCCGGCCAATCCGGACGAGGCCGTGCTGGAGCGGGTCGGCAACCCACAGCCCGGCATGGACTACCTGGTGCGCTTCACCTGCCCGGAGTTCACCTCGCTGTGCCCGCTGACGGGCCAGCCGGACTTCGCGCACATCGTGCTGGACTATGTGCCCGATGAGTGGATCGTCGAAAGCAAGTCGCTGAAGCTGTTCCTCGCCAGCTTCCGCAACCATGGGGCGTTCCATGAGGCTTGCTCGATGCAGGTGGCGCAGCGCCTGGTGGACCTGCTGACGCCGCGGTGGCTGCGGATCGGTGCCTACTGGTATCCGCGCGGCGGGATGCCGATTGACGTGTTCTGGCAGACCGGGGCGCCGCCGACCGGGGTTTGGGTGCCCGACCAGGGGGTTGCTCCCTACCGCGGGCGCGGCTGACCCGGGATGGCGGCGAACATCGTGCCGCTGGCGAGCGCGATCCATATGCGGCGGCTGCCGAGGTAGTCCGATCCGATGATCATGTCCCCTGCCTGCGGCGGCAGGTCTGCGACGTTCAGAACGGGATCGTCAACGGCCTCGTCGCCAATCCGCAGGGTGTGGAAGCGGCGCGGCCGGGTGATGATCCCCGCGGCATCCAGGCTTTGCGTGACGCTGGACGGGCCGTGCAGCAGGTCGGACGCGGTGAGGCCTGCGGCGGCGGCGGCGGGCAGGCCGACCGTGCTGCGGCTGGCGCCGGTGTCCAGCAGGGCGCGGATCGGCTGTCCGTTCAGCGCGGCAGGGACGAACAGATGGCCGGTGCGCTCCTGCTCGGTCGGCAGGCGGACGAAGGGCACGGTCCAGGGCGGCGGCGCCCCGGCACAGGCGCGGGAGCGGGCACGATACAGCGCCACTTCGCCCTTCGGCGCGTCCAAGTCCAGCTCGAAGCCGGCGAGCACGTTGATGCCCAGCACGCCGTCAATGGGCGGGCGCAGGCCACGGCCGATGACGGCGCGGACGTTCGGCAGCACCGCGGTGCCGAATTGGACTTGCGGCAGCACTGCCGGGCTGGCGCTCGCCTGGCCGCCGGCGCCGTTCAGCCGGATCGCCAGCCGGTCGTCGAACCGCACGCCCAGCCGCAACGCCGCCGCGCGGCTCAGCAGGGTGATGTCCGAGCCGATGTCCAGGATCAGGGCGGCGGGACGCTCGTTGATCCCGACGATGGTGACCGGAACGTTGCCGATCAGCCGCACCGGCAGCACCCCTGCAGGCTCCAGCGCGCACACCTGGGCGGCGCTCCCGGCGCAGGCGGACAGCAGCAGGCTCAGCAGCAGGGTGAGTGCCTTCATGGCGGCAGGATGATTGACGGCCCGACCGATGGAAAGCCCGGCCGTGACCCGGCGGGCGCCAAGGCATTGATCCGGGCCAAGGCGCTCGGCCTTGGGTTCCATGCCGTCGGCTTCGCCCCGGCTTCGCTGGGGCCGGAGGCGCGCGAGCGGCTGGCGGCATTCCTGCTCGCTGGGCAGCATGGCGACATGGGGTGGCTCGCCGAGCGCACGGAGCAGCGCGGCAGCCCGCAGGCGCTTTGGCCGGAGGCGCGCAGCGTCGTGGCGCTGGGCCTGTCCTACGCGCCGGACGAGGACCCGCTGGCGGTGTTGGGGCGGCCGGAGCGCGGCAGCATCTCGGTGTACGCCCGCAACCGCGACTACCATGATGTGGTGAAGGGGATGCTCAAGCATCTCGGCGCCTTTATCGTCAGCCGGTTCGGGCCTGCCGTGAAGGTGTTCGTGGACACGGCTCCGGTGATGGAGAAGCCGGTGGCGCAGCAGGCCGGGCTGGGGTGGCAGGGAAAGCACACCAATCTGGTTTCTCGCGCGCACGGCTCCTGGCTGTTCCTTGGCGAGGTGATGACGACCCTGGAGCTGCCGCCGGACCCGCCGCATCCCGACCGCTGCGGCACCTGCTCGCGTTGCCTGCAGGCCTGCCCGACCACGGCCTTCCCTGCCCCGTATCGCCTGGATGCCACGCGCTGCATCTCCTATCTGACGATCGAGCACCAGGGACCCATTCCGCACGATCTGCGGCCCTTGATGGGCAACCGCATCTACGGCTGCGACGATTGCCTGGCGGTGTGTCCCTGGAACCGCTTCGCACAGGCGGCGCACCCCAAGCTGCAGGCGCGCGACGACCTGCGGGCGCCGATGTTGGCGGAGTTGGCGGCGTTGGACGATGCCGGGTTCCGTGCGCGGTTTGCCGGCGGCCCGGTCAAGCGCATCGGCCGGGACCGCTTCGTGCGCAACGTGCTGACTGCGATCGGCAACTCCGGCGATGCGTCGCTGCTGCCTGCGGCCCGCGCCTGCATGAATGATCCCAACCCGGTGGTCGCCGAGGCAGCCAGTTGGGCCGCCGCGCGTTTGCCCGGCAGCAACACCCCCGGGGACATCACATGACACGCACCGAGACAGACAGCCTGGGCACCATAGAGATAGATGCCGGGCGCTACTGGGGGCCGCAGACGGAGCGTGCCCGCCTGCTGTTTAAGATCGGCTCCGAGCGGTTTCCTGCGGTGCTGATCCGCGCCGTCGGGCTGCAGAAGCAGGCGAGCGCCGAGGCCAACGAGGCGCTCGGGGAACTGCCGCCGGACCTGGCCCGGCCGATCGCCATGGCGGCGGCGGAGATCGCCGCGGGGAAGCGCGATGCCGAGTTCCCGCTGCCGGTTTGGCAGACCGGCAGCGGCACCCAGACCAACATGAATGCCAACGAGGTCATCTCCAACCTTGCGAACGAGGCGCTGGGGCAGCCCCGCGGCAGCCGTAAGCCTGTTCATCCCAACGACCACGTGAACCGGGGGCAGAGCAGCAACGACAGCTTCCCGACGGTGATGCACGTCGCGGCGGCGGAGGCGGTGCAGCACCGGCTGGTGCCCGCGCTGCAGACGCTGCACGCCAGCCTGGTGCGGCGGGCGGCGGAGTGGGATGGGATCGTCAAGGTCGGGCGCACCCACATGATGGATGCGGTGCCGGTCACGCTGGGCCAGGAAGCCGCGGCCTGGGCGCGTCAGGTCGAGCTGGGGTTGGCCCGGCTGGGGGATGCGATGCCGCGGCTGCTGAGCCTGCCGCAGGGCGGCACCGCGGTCGGCACCGGGCTGAACCGTCATAAGGATTTCGACCGGGTGTTCTGCGAGCGCATGGCGGCGCTGACCGGGCTGGCCTTCACGCCCAACCCCAACAAGTTCGAGGGCATGGGGGCGCATGACGCCTTTGTCGAGCTGTCGGGGGTGCTGAACGTGCTGGCGGTGTCGCTGAACAAGCTGGGCAACGACGTGCGCCTGCTCGGCTCCGGGCCGCGGTCTGGGCTGTCGGAGCTGACGGTGCCGGCCGATGGGTTGTCTTCGTCCATCATGCCGGGCAAGACGAACCCGACGCAAAGCGAGGCGCTGACGATGGTGTGCGCCCAGGTGATGGGCAACCATGTCGCGGTCACGTTCGGCGCGGCGCAGAGCTTCTTGGAGCTGAACGTCTTCAAACCGCTGATTATTCATAACGTCCTGCAATCCACGGGGCTGCTGGCGGACGCGGCGGAGAGCTTCGCGCACAACATGGTGGATAAGCTGGAGCCGGCGCGGGAACGGATCGCCGAGAACCTGGCGAAGTCGCTCATGCTGGTGACGGCGTTGAACCCGCGCATCGGCTACGACAAGGCGGTACGCATCGGCAAGCTGGCGCTGGCGGAGAACATGACCCTGCGCGATGCGGCGGGGCAGCTTGGCTTCGTGACGCCGGAGGACTTCGACCGCTGGGTGGTGCCGGCGGACATGGTGCGGCCCGGCGCGACGCTCGGGGAGTGACGCGCCGGGGGGTTGCGGCGCGTTCCTGATGCGGGATGGGTGGGCCGGGCTGCAGAAACACAGCTTCAGCCTGTCCGGCCATCGCACCAGCGTCGCGCTGGAAACGGAGTTCTGGACGGTCCTCGCCGCATTGGCGGACGAGGATGGAGTGCCGTTGTCGGTCCTGGTCGGACGGGTGGACGCCGCCCGCCCGCCGGGGCAGCCGCTTGCGTCCGCATTGCGGCTGACAGCGCTTTTGAGCGGAAAATAAACGGGATGGTAACCCGGGGCAGGAATGCTGGGCACGGCGGCGCATCCGCGCCGCGTGCCGAAGGAAAATCCTATGAACACGCCCGCGTTGCCCAACCTAGTCAGCCCGCTGCAGCTTGCCGACCGCATGATTGAACTCGCGAGGGATGCCGACCATGCCGGGTTTGCCGGCGCTGCGACCACCCTGCTGGGCCTGGCCTACAGCGTTTTGGACCGGGACGCGCTGGCCGCAGCCTGAGAAGCGGATCGCGGCGCAGCCAATCAGGGCCGCGA
>CAXTDP010000189.1:0-8798 GCA_964242295.1 uncultured Acetobacteraceae bacterium
GCAGGCGCCGGCTGCGGCGCCGCCGGCGCCCGTCCCACCGGCTGCCGCTGCGCTGGCCCCAGCCCCAGCCGGTCCGATCATGGTGCCGATCCCCGGCGGCAGCTTCGCGATGGGGTCGAACCTGGATGCGAGCGAGCGTCCGGTGCGCCGTGTCGCAATGCCTGCCTTCGCCCTTGGAAAGTTCGTCGTGACGGCCGCGGAATGGGGCGCGTGCGCCGCCGCCGGAGGATGCGCCTACAAGCCGGCGCAGGCAGAAACGGACCCGGGGCGCAGGCCGATGACCAACCTGAGCTGGGACGATGCCGCCCAGTACGTTCAATGGCTGCGCCAGACCACCGGCAAGCCTTACCGGCTGCCGAGCGAAGCGGAATGGGAATACGCGGCGCGCGCCGGTTCCACCACGCGCTACAGTTGGGGAGATCAGGCCGGAACCGGGCAGGCCGATTGCGAGGGCTGCGGCAGTCCGCACAACCCGCGTGCCCCGGCGGACGTGTCGGCATTCCCTGCAAACGCCTGGGGCCTGTTCGGCATGCAAGGCAGCGTCGCGCAGTGGGTGGAGGACTGCTGGCACTCTACTTACCAGGGCGCCCCGTCCGACGGGTCTGCATGGCGGACACCGAACTGCCCGCGGCACGTGCTGCGGGGGGGATCGTGGAAGAACCCGCCCTCCGACATCACCGTGTCAGGACGCAACTTCTACGACTCCGGGGTACGCTACCTGGCGAATGGGATGCGCGTCGCGCTCACGATTCAGGACGGAAAACCGTAGGGACGCCTTTCTGCGAACCAGGATGCTGGCCTGATAGCTTGGATCGCGGCCGGCTATCGAGACGCGCCATGGAAGGTGACGCAGGTGGCATCGCTGGTTCCAAGGCCGCCACGTTGCTGGGGCAGTTCGCCACGATGGTTTCCCGCACCCGTCAGCACCTCCAGCAGCCGGTGCATGCTGGAACGAATCGCTTGACCGGCAAACCTCTCCGATGGCCACTGGGCAGGGCATCCAGGTCCGTCCCTACTTCAGGAGCACCCAGGCGTCGTGCGTCAGTGCGGCGGTATTGACGCGGTTCTCGCCGCTGTCGGCGATGGAGGCCAGTGCGAAACCCCGGCTGTAGCCGGCGTCCAGCGCCATCATATACTGGGCCTTGCCGCCGGCATCGGCCTCGCGGTGCAGCACGTTCCGGTAAAGGCCCGCCACGAAGTCACCGTTGCTCTGCGTCCCATAGGCCCGCTGGAACTCGCCGGAGTCGACGAAGCCCTGCGCGATCTGCTCGACCGACACGCCGCTTTTCAGCGCGTTGGTGACGGCCTGCAGGCCCGGTGCGTCCGGCGCCCGGTTGAACGCCGCCTGGTAAAGCCGGGCCGCCTGGGCATCGGTCTTGTCGCCAGCGATGCCGATCGTCAGGCGGTGGTTTTCCTGGCTGTCGGACAACGCGAGCAGCGCGGCGCCCCGTCCCTGGCTGTTGGCGAGGTTGCTGAAGTTCTGCACCCCGGCGACGTCCAGCGGATCACCGGGGTTCACTGCCCGGTGCAAGATGTTCTGATACATCTCCTGCACGAACGTGACGGTATCGGGGTTGCCGTATTGGCGCTGGTATTCCGGGCTGGTCAGGAACCCATCGGCAATCTGCCGCAGGCTGAGCGACCCTTGGTTGATCAGCGGCACCGCGTATTCCAGGCCCGGGGCGTCCGGGGCGCGGCCGAAGGCGGCCTGGTAGAGACGCGTCATCGTTTCCGCGTTGCCGGTGGCATCGAACAGGCCGATGCCGTCGGCGAAGAGTATCTCGCCTGGGTTGGCGACGGTCTGCGTGCCGTCCCGCCCGGCCACCAGGTCCTGGATGTAGGCTTTGCCGTCCAATGTGGCGGCTATGACGTATTGATCGTGCGTGCCGGTCAGCACGACGTCGTTGGGCCGTGGCGTCCCAGTGGTGTTCACGCCGATCGTGCCTGTTGCGGCTGCCTGCGCCAGCGTCGCCCCGGCCGGGGCGGCCAGCGTGACGATGAAGTCCTTGCTGGACCGGATCGCGGCGGCGTTGACGTTCACCGCAAGGGTAGCAGTGGACGCCCCCGCGGCGAAGCTGACGCCGCCGGACGGATTGGCGAACAAGTAGCCCGGCGCCGGGTTGCCGCCGGTTCCGGCAACGGCGTAGGCCACCGTCGCAACCTGGCTGAGGTCGCCGGTCCGGGTCACGGTGAAGGCATACGGCGTTGTCCCGCTGGTGCCGTCCGGCTGGATGGCTGCCGCGGCGGTGATCGCGTAGCTGGGTGGGACAACAGGCACGTCGTCGTTCTGGATGGTGCCGGAGGCAGTCGCCGTGGTGATGGATGTGCCGGCCGGACCAGACAGCGTGACAACAAAACCAAGGTCGGGCTGCACGAGCGTATTACCCGCGACCGGAACCGTGATCGTTGCGGCTGTCGCCCCGGCGGCGAAGGCAACGGTGCCGCTGGGCAGGGCGCTGCCGGCAAACTCGCTGGCAGGCGCGGGGTTCGCGCCCGATCCGGTGATGGCGTAGCCAAGGGTCGCCGCGGCGCTGTTGTCGCCGGTGCGGGTCACCGTGAAGGTGAAGGGCGTCGTGCCGGCATTGCCCTCGGCGCGCACGGCGTTGGCGGGGGCGATGGCGTAGGAGGGCGGCGGCACCGGTTCGCCGATCGTATCCTGCGCAAACATCGCAAGGCTGAAAGACCCTCCAGTGGCGTCCGGAAAATCCTCGCTATGCAGAGTGAGGCCAGCAGCCTTCTCCGTTGCACCAGCCGCGATCATCCCGGCGACCGAGATAAAAGAAGGCGCCGGTATTGCTCCGGCTAGGCCGAACGCGGCAGAATTAAAATTGGGATCATACAAGGTCAGTGTTGCATTTGCAGTGCCACTCGCCGCATCAACGAATGTGGTTGGCGTAACGCCATGAAAATGCGCATAGTTGTCGGGGTGAACATCACCCACATCGGGGACAGGGGGCGCAGGCTTGTTCAAAAGGTTCTGGTTGGCAAGGTAGACGCTGTAGCCGTTGATCGGAACGCCGAGTTGATTGGTGATATCCAACTCGAAGGGAAGCCGCAGGCCGGGAAACTGGGCACCAGCAGTAGGTGGCGTCGCAGGCGTGGTCGTGGTCGGACCAATGAAATCAATGGACTCAATGGCGCCTGTCTTTGGATTTGTGAAATCAGAGTAGTCGTAGTTCACCGTGATCTTGAGAGATGTCGCAACCACAGAGGCATCTGTTGACGGGTTTGCAATCGGCGCCCCATTTTTCATTGGGATGACTGCAACGCCGTCAGGTGCGTTGATCGTCCAGTTTGGACCCGATCCAGTATTGAGCAGAGTCGTCGTGGACATCTCCTCTCTCCCATGATGATGGCCGGCATCCAAGGCGCACAGGCCGTTATTTAGGTGTTTCTAAAGTTACGATACCGTGATAAATTAGGGTCATAACTATACCAAATTGGTCAAATCACATTATAGTGACTCATGTTTGCGGTTCGCAGCCTCCGGGCGGCGTGCCTTGCCAGGTTGGTCGCCGCAGCCGGACGACGGCAGAGTGCCAGGCACCTTGCTTGTTCTGGCTGGGGTGATCGAGCATGCGGCTTGGCTCTACCACTGCTTCGGCCCAAGCCTGCACGACGTCGCATCCTGCCCGCCCGCGGCATCGCAGTCAGCAATAAGAGCGCCTTCGAGTGGGAGCCTGCGCTGCGGCCACCTGTTCGCCAATACCCGGAAGCGGCACCGGCATCCCCGGGCGACGGTTGGCGCCTCGACGAGGTTGTTCATCCGCATGCGAAGCACGCTGCACATGGCCGCATGATCCAGAAGCCGGATTGCTGCGCTGACACGTCGCGGGCGGGCCGGAGATGTCCACGGCGGCGGGCACGGTGCCGGAGTCATAAGCCGTGGTGGCGTCGCAGGCTCCGGGGTTTGATCCCCCCGCAGAAATGTCCCGCCGCATGCGCCTGCACTGGACGGCTGATCCGTCAGCGCGACGCCGATGCCGTTGACCTGCTGCGCCAGCAGTTGGCGGAGGAGGGTTCTGCGGTGGCTCGGAGCGCCTGCCGCAGCGGCGCACGCATGAGCGCAGGCTGGATTGCGCGCAAGACGCGCACCTGAGCGCCTTGGCGTGCGGGGTGTCCGCACCCTTGATCTCCGCACCACGCCGGCTCACGGCCCAGACGGACCAGATCCGACACCGTGCTTTGGCGGGTTAACGAAAAATGCACTCGATCTTGCAATAAAATATAACGGCTCTGAACGCGGCACTGACGGTTCGGTACGGCATAACCAGCCGCGGTGAATAGACCGCTGGCGGGGCGCGTCCGTCAGAATAGGAATTTCCTCCAATGAGCTTGTTGTTATCGCCTCGCCGCGGGGCGCCGTGGCCGTTCCGCCGGCCGATCCAGTTCGGCGGCACGCTCGGCTTGGTCGTGTGCATCTGCCTGGTGTTGCTGGCCACCGCGGCGCGCGACCTGTGGCGCGTTTACGAGAACAACATCGAGCAGACCCAGGTCGCCACCGCGACGGCCACCCGCCTGGTCGCCGAGCAGGCGGACACGACCATGCAGACCGCCGACACGATCGTCGCAAGCCTGGTCGAGCGGGTCGAGGCCGAAGGGGTCGGCCCGGACGCACGCAACCGGCTATACCGTCTGATGACATCGCTCGCGGCAGCCCTGCCGGCGATCCACGAAATGGGCATCACCGACCGGGACGGAAACGCGATCGTCAAGTCGCTCGTGCCCGATCCAATCGGGTTGAACTACGGTGAGCGCGGCTACTTCAAGTTCCACGCCACCCATGCCGATCGTGGGCCGTTCGTTGGCGCGCGCATCAAGAGCAAGATTGACGGCTCCTACAATGTGACGGTCACGCGACGTTTGAACGATGCCGACGGCAACTTTGCCGGCGTTGTCGTCACGAGCGTCTCGATGCAGGCATTCCAGCGCCTGTTCGACCAGATGCAGGCTCAATCCGGAGGGGTGATCGCGTTGCTGTCCGAGGACGGGACCATCCTGGCCCGCAGCCCGCCCCTACCCGGCGACGGGGCGTCGCCGGCCGGAACGGACCTGCAACAGCTCGTGAGCAGGCAATCCGTCCCCACGCCATTCACCGACGTGTCCGGAATCGACGGCTTGCGGCGGCTGGGCTCCTATCAGCATCTGGACCGATTTCCGCTGACCGTGCTGGTGGCACAGTCCGAATGGGACGTGCAACGCAGTTGGCGTCAGGAACTGCTCTCACAACTGTCCATCCTGATGTGCATGGCGGCGGTCCTGATCGCGCTTGGGCGCCGCGAGCTGGAGTCCAAGCGGATGCTGCGCGCACAGGCGATGCAGGACGGCCTCACCGGTCTCGCCAACCGTCGGCGCTTCGACGAGCAGATCGAGCGCGAGTTGAAGCGTGCGGCGCGGAGCGGGCAGCCGGTGTCGCTGGTCGTCATCGATCTCGACCGCTTCAAGGCCTATAACGACCATTACGGTCACCTGGGCGGCGACGAGTGCTTGCGGACCACGGCTCGGGCCATCCAGGCCTTCACGCGCCGCTCCGGCGACCTGGCCGCCCGGATCGGGGGAGAGGAGTTCGCGATCCTGCTGCCTGGGTCGGACGCCGCCGCCGCCAAGGCGATTGCCGAAGGGGTCCGGGTGGCTGTGCACGGGCTTGGAGTGCCGCACGCCCCCACGGTCGGCGGCATGGTCACCTTGAGCGCCGGTGTGGCGACCGCAATGCCGACCCGCGATTCGCAGAGCACCCACGCCCTGATTGAGCTTGCCGATGCGGCGCTTTACGCGGGCAAGGTGCAGGGCCGCAACGTCGTGGTCGTCGCCGGCGCGGGGTGGGAGCGTGAGAGAGCTGCAGAATACCCGCGACGAGATAGGCCCGGTGACGGGATGCTGGCCGGGACGCCGCTGCAGCATGTCGCCGCCCATGCCGGGCTGCCGGCTGGCGACCTGCCGACCTGATCGCCGGGTCGAATGAGCGCGCAGCAGACTGTCCATAAGGCTGAGGAGCTTCGGACAGGCTTGAACTTCGCTCAAACGAGACGGCTGCGCTCGGTCCGCTCGTGCGCTTCGCGTGCAGCCTTGAGCCGTGCATCCGCATACACCTGGCATGGGCGGCCAAGTCGCGTCCGTCCCCCCAAAGGTTGCACCAAATGCCCAGCATGCCTTCGGGCGGCTGGCCAACACCCCGAAACGGGCACGATTCGAAGGTGATCAGATCGTCCGCGCGCCGTTGACGAACAGGTACACCTGATACAGCGAGGTCGTGCCGCAGATATACAGCCGGTTGCGCTTCGGCCCGCCGAAGCAGACGTTCGCCACCACCTCCGGCACATGCACCTTGCCGATCAGCATGCCGTCCGGATCATAGCAATGCACGCCGTCCGCGGCGCTGGTCCAGATGCGGCCAGCTTCGTCCATCCGGAACCCGTCGAACAGCCCGGCGGTGCTGTCGGCGAACACGCGCCCGCCCGCGAGCTTGCCGTCCGCCTGCACGTCGAACACCCGCATGTGCGCCGGGTGGTGCGCGCCGTGCGTGCGCCCGGTGTCCACGATGTAAAGCTGCCGTTCATCCAATGAGAACGCCAGCCCGTTCGGCTTGACGAAGTCGTCGGCAACAACCGTGATGGCGCCAGTCTGCCCGTCAATACGGTAAACGTAGGAAGCGCCGATCTCGCTCTCGGCCTTGTCGCCCTCGTAGTCGCTGTCAATGCCGTATGTGGGGTCGGTGAACCAGATGCTCCCGTCGGTCTTCACCACGACGTCGTTGGGGCTGTTCAGCCGCTTGCCCTCGTAGCGGTCGGCAAGCGTGACGATCTCGCCGCCGTGCTCGGTCCGGCTGACCCGGCGGCTGCCGTGCTCGCACGACACCAGGCGGCCCTGCCGGTCCACCGTGTTGCCGTTGGAATGGCCGGAGGGCTGGCGGAAGGTGGACACGTGCCCGTCCGCCTCGTGGAAGCACAGCATCCGGTTGGCCGGGATGTCCGACCAGACAAGGCTGCGGTGCGCGGGGAAGTAGGCCGGTCCCTCGGCCCAATGGCACCCCGTATACAGCTTCGTGACATGTGCTGTCGGGTTGAACAGGCGTGCGAACCGGGGGTCGAGCACTTGGTAATCCGCTGCCGCCATGCCTGTCCTCCTGCAGTGCCGCCGGTGGTTATGGACCACCGATGCGGGTTGGCGCGCGGCAGGTTGGCCCCGTCGGCGATGATTGTCAGCAGGAACCTTCCGACCCGGCGCAGGGTTGCGCCAGGCGGCCCTGCGGCTGACCGGAAGCATCCCCTCGGGCAGCACCGCCGGCGGTGGGTCATCCGGCGCGGCAGCTTACAATCCTCAAATCGTCCGCCCGCCATCCACCGGGAAGTCCACCCCGGTGATGAACCTGGCCTCGTCCGATGCCAGGAACAGCGCCGCGTTGGCGATGTCCAGGCCGTTGTTGGAGCGCCTTTCCCATTGGAAGCCCGTTGCAGCGGGAGAACGGCCAGCCGCCCAGAAGGCCGCTTGCGCGTCGGCGCCGACATCAAGGCCAACATGCGCCCGGGCAGCAGAACGTGGCCGTTGCGCAACGTTGTTCCCGGTATCGTGTTGGCCGTGGCCGTGGCAGATGCAGCCGCCCTTGACTACCTTATGTTGCACTGCACAATAAGGGCGGGCCATGCGGCGTTGCCGTGGTCTCCGCACACAGCGGGCCATCAGGGAGGAACTCCGATCAACATGACAGGAGTTTCAAATGAGGATTTCATCGAGTTTCGGTTCTGCCACTGCCCAAGTTCGCGGCCGCGCCGCCCTGGGTACTGTGCTGCATCAGCTCGGCATGCGTTGGCAGAGCGCCAGGGCGCAGCGCCAGGAAATCGGCCGGATCACACGGGAGCTGCAGAGCTACACTGACCGCCAGCTCACCGACCTCGGCATGAGCCGCGCCGACATCCCCGACGTGGCGCGCGGCACGTTCCGCGCCGGTTGAGGCATCGCCGACTTGGCTGCTGGCCGGCTTGCAGGATGGAGCTGAGCCAGGCAGCCGGGTAGGACGACAACACCCGTTGTCCCCAGCCGCGCCGGCAGTTGTCATCGGGTTGCTATCTGCATCCAGATGCCCCTGCTTACGAACAGGTAGGCCGAGCACCGGCCGCATCGCCAAGATGGGCCGCACGTTGAAGTGGGCGGAGGCGTGGCATGACAACAGCCAACCCCGGCCCAGGGCAGCAGGCCGCATCCCGTGCATCAACGTCCCTGCCGGGC
Source organism: uncultured Acetobacteraceae bacterium (assembly GCA_964242295.1). Taxonomy (GTDB): domain Bacteria; phylum Pseudomonadota; class Alphaproteobacteria; order Acetobacterales; family Acetobacteraceae; genus DASWOJ01. Next base: position 8,224 of record CAXTDP010000189.1, read on the forward strand.
TGATGGCGGACTACTGCGGTTTCAGCTCCAGCTTCTGCACGCGCCAGTTCAGCAGTTCCGCCACAAACAACTGGTTCTCCGAGGGGCAGGCGAGCTGGTGTATCCAGCCGAACTCCCCCGGCATCTTGCCCGACTTGCCAAGGTAGCCCAGCACCTTCCCCTCCAGGCTCAGCTTATAGATGCGCCCGGGGTAGGCGTCGGACACATACAGCACCTGGTTTGGCGGCGGCGTGATGCACACTGTCCAAGGTGCGCCCGCCACCTGGGTCTTCGGCGTGCCGACGGGCGGGTTCTGGTCTGGCCGGTTCCCGATCGCCGGCTTCGTGGCCGGGTCGAACGGCACGTCAATCGTGATCTGCCGCAGCACGTTGCCGTCCGCGTCGAACACCTGCACCCGCCGGTTGCCGCGGTCGGCGACGTAGATGCGGTCCTGCGCGTCGCTGGCGATGCTGTGCGGCGTGTTGAGCTGGCCCGGCCCGTCGCCGGGCGTGCCGAATGACCCAAGCCACTCGCCGGCCGGCGACACCTTGGCGACCCGGCTGTTGATGTAGCCGTCGCTGATGTAGCCGTTGCCC
>CAXTDP010000190.1:0-8795 GCA_964242295.1 uncultured Acetobacteraceae bacterium
TGGACAGGCTGGGCCGCGGCGTGCTGCACCTGGTCGCGCTGATGGAGGAGCTGCGAACTCGGGGCATCGAGTTCCGCTCGATCACCGAGGGCATGGACACGCGGACCGTCATGGGCCGGGCTATGTTCGAACTCGTCGCGGTATTCGCGGAGCTGGAGCGCGGGCAGAACCACGAGCGCATCGTCGCCGGCATTGCCGCAGCCAAGGCGGCGGGCGTGCATTGCGGGCGCCGCCGGAGCCTGACGCCCGCGCATGTGGACGACGCCCGGACCAAGATCAGGGACGAGGGATGGAGCTGGGCGCGGGCCGCCGCGTTCCATAGGGTTAGCAGGACGACGCTGTATGACGCCGTCCGCCGGGCCGACCTCGCCAGGGCAACGGCAGAGAGCGGCCTTGTTCCGGTCAAGCGAAGGCGGGGGCGCCCGCGCAAGATGAACGCACCTGCTGCCGCCTGATCCCGCTCCTGATCAGAACGGGCTTTCAGGAGCATGTTTCGGAATGCCAGGCCGTCCAGCACGCCTGACGCGCGCCCCATGCATGGGGACAGGCGTGCATCACATGCGGCTTGAAGGAGGCAGTCATCGCCCTGGCAGCGATTAGCGCCCGCCAGGCCGCTGGCCAGGTGCGGTCGCCGGGCGGGCTGCTGTGGAGGATGGTGGAGCTGCACCAGACGGGAGGGCTGCGGCTGGACCGGACCCTGTTCAGGCTGGCAGGTGGATTGGATCGCGACTGCCGTGGTGCCAACAACGAACCCTCGATTCAAGGCAACGCACCATGAGCGCTTCCAGCCCTGCCCAGCGTTCCGCGATGATGAAGGCCGCCGAAGCCGAATGGCAGGCGAACGCCCACCAAGACTGGGGAGTGATCGACTTCTGGCACTGGCCGAGGGGACTCTACCGCTCGGCCTGGGTCGTTGCCGGCGGCATCAGATAGAATCCGCTTGAGGTGTTCGACGCTCCGACGCCAGCGGCCCATGCCGTCAATGTCGTGCTGACCCGGCAGTGCGTGATCTTCACCATCGTCATGACCCGGCACACCCCCGATCCGCAGGACGCGGTTGAACCGCTGCTGGCGTGGTTCAGCGCCGCTGCGCACGAACACCAGTGGGACATCGCGGACATGATCGAGGGGCTTGCCAGCGTGGACTGGGGCCTGCCCGACTCCCGTCGTATGGCAGCGCGCCGGACCATGAAGCTGTGGGAACAGGGCGGGGCTGTGGCATTCCGCGACCTATCCGCCTCGTTGCCGAACAAGCCAGCGACATGCGTCTGACATTACGGACCAGGCTAGCCACCGTTCGTCATCCAATGACCGTGACCGTAGAGGGCGCTGGCGGCCTGGCAGGTGCTCGCTGATGCTCTTCACCTCACGTGCAACATCTCTCGACTAAACCTTTGTTGCCTTGGGCAGCTTGGTCAGTCACGCTGGCAACGCCATGCCAGCGTGTCGCCTTCGAAGTCCTGTAGGTCACGGCCAACTGGTGAAGTCAGGGACTGAGATCGAGATGGCAGTCAGCTACATAGGGCAGGGCTAAGCATGGATGTCTTCCAGCTCGATCAAGCCGTGATCCACGACTACGAGCAGTTCGCGCGGTCCTTTACTGAGATACGAGCTTCCGACATCCAGAAGCAAGTTGAGGCGGAGTACGCAGACTGCCGGTTCTGGCCCGAGCCGCTTGTCAGCCTTAACCCGCACTTTGAGCCAGGCGCCCGGGTGGATGAGCTAGCCAGAAGTGGGGACCTGCATCCGAGCACCGCTGCGATCCTGCGCGTTGATGGCACCCCGATCACCCTGCACCGTCACCAAACCCAGGCGGCAGCAAAGGCGGCAGCCAAGCAGAGTTTCGTCGTCACCACCGGCACAGGGTCCGGCAAGTCCCTCTGCTTCTTCGTCCCCATCATAGACGCCGCAGTGCGTGCCAGGGCTGTCGGCGAGCCGCGGCGGACGCGCGCCATCATCGTGTATCCCATGAACGCCCTGGCCAATAGCCAGATGGGAGAGCTTGAGAAGTTCCTGGACCAGTCCGGGCTGCCGGACGCCCTCCGCCCGACCTACGCGCGCTACACCGGCCAGGACGCGCAAGCGGAGCGTGACGCGATCCGGGAAGCCAAGCCGGACATCCTGCTGACCAACTTTGTCATGCTCGAACTGCTGATGACCCGCGAGAACGAGCGTGACCGCGAGGTGATCGACACCTGTCAGGGCCTCGACTTCATCGTGCTCGACGAGTTGCACACCTACCGCGGCCGGCAAGGTGCCGACGTTGCCTTGCTGATGCGCCGGGTTAAGGCGCGGCTGTGCCCCGACCGGCCGCCGGTCTGCATTGGCACATCGGCGACCATGGCAAGCGGCGATGCAGACTCCTCGGCAGTGGCCGTGTCCGGGTTCGCTTCACGCCTGTTCGGCACGGTCATCGGCGCGGATGGTGTCATCACCGAAACCCTGCAGCAGGCAACCAAGCCGACTGAAGCAACCAGCCCGGCCGGTGCTGGGTTGGCAGAATGCCTCGACGCTCAAATCCCCGCCACGCTCACGGATGCAGCCCTCCGCGACCACCCGCTTGCGGCTTGGATCGAGATGGAGATCGGTTTGCAGGATGGGCAGGTGCTGGCACGACGCCCGCCCGTGCAGTTGGCTGATGCCGCCGCGCGACTGTCACAACAGACAGGTCAGGACCTGGCCAAGTGCGTCCAGCAGCTTGAGCGGATGCTGTCGGTCATGAGCCTTCCTAGCCAGGCCCGCGGTGATGTGGGGAGCCGTGCCTTCCTGGCCTTCAAGCTGCACCAGTTCATCTCCGGCGCTGGCGACGTACATGCGACGCTGCACCCCGGCGCCGGCCGCCTTGTCACAATGGACGGCCAGAGCTTTGATCCCCGGGCGCCGGAAGCCCGGCTCTATCCCACCTTCTTCTGCCGGTCTTGCGGCCAGGAGCACCATCCGGTGCTGCGCGTCGCCGAAGGCGGGTCAGCCCTGTTCCTTCCGCGCCAGATTGACGACGTGCCGGCAGGTGAGCAGGACGGCGCCGAGGTGGCAGGCTATCTTATGCCGCAGGCAGATGGCGACGACCGCGCCTTCGCTGGTGAGCCAGACGATTTCCCCGAGGACTGGGTGGAGCAAGGTCCCAACGGCTCCCGCCTGCGCTCCAGCTTCCGCAAGCTGGCCCCAGTCCGGCATGAGGTGCTGGCATCCGGCCGCGAAGGGACGCCGGGCCGGACGGCCTGGTTCTCCCCCGGGCGCTTCCGGTTCTGCCCGTCCTGTGCTCATCAGCCCGCCCAGCAGACGCGGGAGCGCAACAAGCTTGCCGGCCTGTCCTCCGAGGGGCGCAGCTCAGCGACTACGCTCCTGGTGTCCAGCGTGCTCCGCTGGATGAACGGGCAGGGCGCATCCATCCCTGCCGAGCGCCGCAAGCTCCTGGGCTTCACCGACAACCGGCAGGACGCAGCCCTGCAAGCCGGCCACTTCAACGACTTCCTCTTCGTCACCCTGTTGCGTGCAGCAACCCTGGCAGCAGTCCGCAAGTCGGGTGCCGAGGGCCTGGCACCGGACGAGTTCGGCCGCCGCGTCATGCAGGCCCTGGGCTTCACAATGCACAACAAGGAGCGCCGCATCGAGTGGATGCAGGACCCGGATGCCAAGGGCGTCGGGCCGAGCGATGCGGAACGGGTGCTAGCCCAGGTCCTGACGCACCGGGTCTGGATTGACCAGCGCCGGGGCTGGCGGTTCACGAATCCCAACCTCGAAGAACTGGGTTTGGTCCGTGCCGACTACCTCTCCCTCGACGATTTGTCTGCCGACAATTCAGCGTTCGAGGGCGGCCCGGACGTCCTGCGCCACGCTGCACCAGAAGCCCGGCAACAAGCCTTGTACATCGTGCTGGAAGCCATGCGGAAGGGTCTCGCGGTCCATGTGGAGGCGTTGGACGGGACCGCCGTGGACGCTCTCCGGAACCGCAGCCGCGGCGCGCTTCGCGAACCGTGGGCCTTCCAATCGCAAGAGGTGTTGCGGACGGCAGCCGCGCTGATGGTCGCAGCCCCGCAACGCAGGCTTACCAGGCTACGCGACGAACCCACCATCGTCCGGGCCGGACCGCGCAGCGGGCTTGCCAAGCAGCTCCGCCGCGGAGGCATGTGGGGCGTGCCCGGGCGGCTTCCGGAAGCCATCTATGTCGCCCTGATGGAAACGCTGCTGCAGGCTGCGTCCGAGTACCAGCTCGTATTGACGGTCGAGACCGGGTTTGACATGCCGGGGTGGCGCCTGGCGCCCAACGCCCTTCGCCTGCTGCCAAACGATGCGCGCGCGGACGGCCGCAGGGCGAACCCCTACTTCAAGGGTCTGTATGGATCGCTGGCCGACGCCTTGCCGGGTGAGGCCGGGTTCTTTGGGCTGGAAGGACGCGAACATACGGCCCAGGTGGACCAGAAGCGCCGCATCTGGCGTGAGCAGCGGTTCCGGTGGGGAGAGGACGACCGCGAGAAGCTGATCGCCGACAAGACCGAGCTGCTGCTGGCGGATGAGCCGCGGACGCGCCTTCCGGCCCTGTTCTGCTCGCCGACGATGGAGTTGGGCGTGGACATCTCCGCCCTGAACGCCGTCTATCTGCGGAACGTGCCGCCGACGCCAGCCAACTACGCCCAACGCGCGGGTAGGGCGGGCCGGTCCGGGCAGGCAGCCATGGTCCTGGCCTACTGCGCCGCCCAAAGCCCGCACGACCAGTACTACTTCCGTGATCCCACCCGCATGGTCAGCGGCATCGTCCGCCCGCCGGCCCTTGAGCTGGCCAACCGTGACCTGGTGCGCGCCCACCTCCATGCCGTGTGGCTCGCCGAGGCCGGGGTGGAGTTGCCCGGCGAGATACCGGCCCTGCTCGACCGCAGCGGTGACGCCCTGCCATTGCGTGAAGACTTGGCGAAGCGGTTCCAGGACCCGGGCCTGACCCGCCGCGCCGCCGCCGCCATGGAGGCCCTGCTTGGAAGCATCACCGGCGAGCTGACGCCGGAGAAGGCGCCTTGGGCAGCCGACCACGCCAGCTTGGCAGCCGCTACTGCTGCGGGAGCGTTCCAGCAGTTCACGGAGGCGTTCGACCGCTGGCGCCAGCTCTACTTGTCAGCCCGCACGCAACTCAGGGAGGCAAACCGGCGGAGCGAGATGCACGGCTTGAGCGCCGAGGACCGGCGCGAAGCCAAGCAGCAGCAGTCCCAAGCGAACGAGCAGATCACGCTGCTAGAGCGCGGCAGCAACAGCGGCAGCTCGGATTTCTACACCTACCGCTACCTCGCCACCGAGGGCTTCCTGCCAGGCTATAACTTCCCGCGCTTGCCGCTCTACGCCTACGTGCCCAGCGGGTCCGGCAAGGGATCGGCGGCATACCTCCAGCGCGCCCGGTTCCTGGCCATCGCCGAGTTCGGGCCGCGCAGCCTCGTTTACCATGAGGGCCGCGCCTACCGGGTCCACAAGGCCAAGCTGCCGGCCGGCGCCAGGGATGCCGACGGCCGGCTTGTCACCCGCACGCTGCACGTCTGCAACGCCTGCGGCGCCGCCCATGAGGCGGAGCGCGAGCGCTGCCACGCCTGCGCCGCGCCGATGGCTGGGTGCTCCACCATCGGCAACGTGATGCGGATTGATAACGTCGAAACCACCGTGCAGGAGCGGATCACCGCGAACGACGAGGACCGCCAGCGGCAGGGCTTCGATCTGCAAACCGTGTTCTCCTGGCCGTCGCGGGACGGTCAGCCCGATGTGCTGCGCGCGGAGGCGGTCGATGCGGAGGGACCGCTTCTCCGCCTGGACTACGCGACAGGCGCGCTGATCAGCCGTGTCAACAAGGGCCTGCGCCGCCGCGCCCTGCGGGAGCAGCTCGGCTTCCTGATCAATCCCGTCAACGGCACTTGGGCGCGCTTGAATGAGGATGAGGATGGAGAGGATGCGCCGGCCCAAGTCATGCCGCAGCGCATCGTGCCCATCGTGCAGGACCACAAGAACGCTGCCCTGTTGCGCCTTGCCGGCGAACCGCTCAGCCAGGCCAGCATGGCCACCTTGCAGCACGCCCTGATCCGCGGCATCGAGCTGTGCTTCCAGGTGGAAGAAGGCGAGATCCTGATCGAGCCAACCCCGTCCCGCGAGGACCGCCGGGCGCTGCTGGCCTATGAGGCATCCGAAGGCGGCGCCGGCGTGCTCGGCCGCCTGGCTGCCGAGCCGGGGATGCTCGCCCAGGTCGCCCGCAAGGCGCTGGAGCTGATGCACTTCGCCGATCCGGAGGTCGCCATCGCCGCCGCCGACCCGGAGCTGCTGTGCGACGTGCCGGAACCCGGCTGCGTGCGCGGCTGCTACCGCTGCCTGCTTTCCTACTACAACCAACCCGACCACCTGCTGATCGACCGCACCGACCCGGCCACCCAACGCGCGCTGCTGCGCATGGCCCGCGCGACGGTCCGCCTGCCGTCTGCCCCCGGCCACGAAGGTGTGCCCTTGTGGCGCAAGGCGCTCCAGGATTGGGGCCTGCCCTGCCCGGATGTGGACCCCATCACCCTGGCAGGCGTGGCGGTCCCGCTGGCCTGGCGCAGCCATCTTGCCGCTGCTGGCCCAGGGGACATGCAGGGCGCCCAGGCTGCGGCGGAGGCGCAGGGCTACACCTTGGTCCCGCTGCCAGCCGAACCCGGCGCCGCGCCTCCGCCCGCCCTGCTTGATGCGCTTGGGATGGCGGCATGACCCACATCTTCACGCCCGGCGACCTCGTGCGGGCACGGGGCCGCGAGTGGGTGGTGCTGCCGTCATCCGAACCGGACCTCCTCCGGCTGCGCCCCCTGTCCGGCGGGGAGGGCAGCGTGCAGGTGCTGCATCCCGCGCTGGAGCGGCGTCCAGTCGAACCTGCCACCTTCGGCCTGCCAGACCCTGAACCCGCAGCAACCCAGGATGCCGCCCGCCTGCTGTCCGACGCCGTCCGGTTGTCACTGCGCCGCGGCGCCGGTCCGTTCCGCTCTGCCGCTCGCGTGGGGTTCGAACCCAGGGCCTACCAGCTCGTGCCGCTGCTGATGGCGCTCCGCCAGCCGGTCGCCCGCTTGCTGATCGCAGACGACGTTGGCGTGGGCAAGACCATCGAGGCCGGGCTGATCGCCCGCGAGCTGCACGACCGCGGCGAGCTGGACCGTTTCGCCGTCCTGTGCCCGCCCCACCTGGTGGAGCAGTGGACCGCCGAGCTGCGCTCCAACTTCGACTTCGATCCCGTGGCCGTCACCGCCGCCTCCGCACCGCGGCTGGAGCGCGGCCTGCCGCCCGGCCAGTCCCTGTTCGACGCCTATCCCTGCACCGTCGTGAGCCTGGACTACATCAAGGCCGACAAGCGCCGCGAGGGCTTCGCCGCGGCCTGTCCGTCCCTGGTGATCGTGGACGAGGCCCATGCCTGCGTCGGCGGCGAGCATGGCAGGCACCAGCGCTTCGAACTGCTGCAACGCCTGGCGTCCGACACCGGCCGCCATCTGCTGTTGCTGACCGCCACGCCGCATAGCGGGGACGAGGCTGCCTTCGACCGCCTACTGGGGCTGCTCGACCCCGTGCTGGCTGGCGGCGCCGGCTTCGCCGACGAGGCCGGGCGCATCCGCCTGGCCCGGCACTTCGTGCAGCGCCGCCGCATCGACATAACCGGCAAGGAGTGGGGCGAGGACCGGGTGTTCCCACACCATCAAACCAAGGATGAGGCGTACAGCTTCGACGCACCCACCCAAGCGTTCCATGACGCCGTGCTGGACTGGTGCCTGGGCGTGGTGGAGCGTGCCGGCGGACGGGCGCGGCTGGCCTTCTGGGGCGTGCTGGCGCTGATGCGCTGCGTCGGCTCCTCCCCCGCAGCCGCTGCGGCGGCGCTTCGCAACCGCATGGCATCCGATCAGGACCGCCTGGCCGGGCAGGTGCTGGACGAGGATGACGACACCGATGCCGTGGACATCGCGCCGTCCATCACGCCGGAGGGGGCCGATCCAGCGCTGGCCGCTCTGGCCGCGCAAGCGGAGCGGCTGACTGGCGGGCCGGACCCGAAGCTGAAAGCCCTCATTGCCCTGCTGCGCCCCATGCTGGCAGCCGGCGCCAATCCCGTCGTGTTCTGCCGCTACCTCGCCACCGCGGACTACGTGCGCGCCGGCCTGCAATCCGCCTTCCAGCGTGAGTTCCCCGGGCTGCGGATCGAGGCCGTGACGGGCGAGCTGCCGCCCGACGACCGCCGCGCGCGCGTGGATGCGATGGGCGAGCCGGACGACGACGGCACTGCTCCCCAACGCCTGCTAGTTGCCACCGATTGCTTGTCCGAGGGGATCAACCTGCAAACCCTGTTCGACGCCGTGGTGCATTACGACCTGTCCTGGAACCCCACCCGGCACCAGCAGCGCGAGGGCCGGGTGAACCGCTTCGGCCAGAAGGCGCGCGAGGTCCGCTCCGTCCTCATGTTCTCGGAGGACAGCGCCATAGACGGCGCCGTGCTGCAAGTGATCCTCCGCAAGGCCGAGGCCATTCGCGACCGTACCGGCGTGTCCGTGCCGTTGCCGGAGGACCGGGCCGCCGTGTCCGGCGCGCTGATGAACGCCGTGCTGCTGCGCCGCGGCAACCAACGCCAGCTCAGCCTCGATTTCGGCGGGGACGGGGACACCGCCACCATGGAGGCGCGCTGGCGCGACGCCGAGGAGGGCGAGAAGCGCTCTCGCGCCCGCTTCGCCCAGAACGCCATGCACCCGGACGAGGTCGCGCCGGAGTGGCGCCGCTGGCGTGACGTGCTCGGCGCCCCGTCCGAGGTGCAGCGCTTCGTCGAACGCGCG
>CAXTDP010000191.1:0-8781 GCA_964242295.1 uncultured Acetobacteraceae bacterium
GCGACCTCGCGGCCAAGCCCGCCGCGGCCCTCGCCGCCACGCGCGCCCTGATGCGCGGCGACCCCGCCGCCCTGCATGCCCGGATGCGGGAGGAGGAGGCCGCATTCAGCCAGGCCCTGGCCAGCCCCGAGGCCCGCGCCGCCTTCGCCGCGTTCCTCGACCGCCGGACGTCACCCGCGCCGTAAGGCCTGCGCCATAAAAGGCACGGTGCCCTGCCGTTTGCGTCAGACGGATGGCGCGATTCCCGATGCGGATTGACTCCCAGCGTTTACGATCTCGTTACTACGGCAGTGTAACTGGCACCGGCGCTCGAACGCCGGGCTGCGTCTTTGGGAGTTCTCGCCGTGCCGCACTGGAAGCCGTTCCGGCTGACCCTGCTTGCCTCCGCCGCCGTCATGCTCGGCGCGGTTGCCGCGTCCGGCCCGGCGCACGCTGCGGCGTTCCAACTGAAGGAGAACAGCGCGGTCGGCCTGGGCGAGGCATTCGCCGGTGCCGGGTCCGCGGCCGATACCCCGGCGACGGTCTTCAACAACCCTGCAGGCATGACCCAGCTTCCCGGCGTGCAGATCGCGCTCGGCGGCAGCCTGATCGCGCCGCAGGCGTCATTCAGCGGCACGGCGCGCGACGCCTTCGGCCGGCCGATCAGCGGCGGCGGCCAGAACGACGGCGCCAACCTCGCCGCGGTGCCGCACGGCTACATTAGTTGGAAGCCGGCGGGCAGCGACTTCGCGTTCGGCCTGGCCGTAACGACGCCATTCGGCCTCGCCACCAGCTACGGCTCGAACTTCGTCGGGCGCTACCAGGCGGACGAGACGGACCTGCGTACCATAGACATCAACCCCAACGTCGCCTACCAGGTCGCGCCGTGGTTGTCTCTCGGCGCTGGGTTCTCGGCGCAGTATGGGCGGGCGGTGTTCAGCCAGTATCTGAACTCCTCCACCATCGCGACCAGCCTGTTTCGCCAGCCGATCACCTTGCCGGATGGATTCTCCAACCTGAATGGCAACGACTGGGCGTTCGGCTACAACTTCGGGGCGCTGATCCAGCCGGGGCCGCACACCAACATCGGCATCACCTACCGGTCCCGCGTGCAGCATGAGTTCGAGGGCGGGGTGAACTACAGCGTTCCAGCCCCATTGAACCTGGCGCCGAACTTCCAGCCCTCGGCGGCGCGGGCCAAGCTGCTGCTGCCGGACACGGTCGGGCTCAGCATCACCCAGGGAATCGGGCCGAACCTGCAGGTGTCGGCGGACGTGACTTGGACCAACTGGAGCCAGTTCAAAACCCTCAACGCCTTCCGCACCAACGGCGTGCTGATCGCGTCCACGCCGCAGCACTACGACAACAGCGTGTTCGCCTCGCTCGGCGCGGCCTATACGGTGAACGAGAAGCTGACGGTCCGGGCGGGCACGGCCTACGACAAGACGCCGGTGTCCAACGCCTACCGCACGGCGCGGGTGCCGGATGACGACCGCTACTGGCTGGCGGTCGGCGCCAGCTACAAGGTGCTGCCGAACGTGACCGTGGATGGCGGCTACGCCCACATCTTCGTGCACAGCCCGCGCATTGGCGAGGTGTCGCCGACCGGGGACGTGCTGACGGGCAAGTACAGCAACGCCATAGATATCTTCTCGCTGGGCACCCGCACCGTATTCTAAGCAGACCTCTGGAGGTTTGCGCACGGACGAAAGCTAAGCAGGCTTGCGCGGCCCCAGGCCATCTGCGTGAAAGGCCGCGCAAGCCTGTTCTGGGCACAACCGCATCAGGTGGCGCCGCTTGAGCGGCAGCACGCCTGAGCGGCAGCACGCTTGAAAAGGCCAGGCCTGTGCAAAAGCAGGCCTGTAGGATGGTTGGTGCAGCCGCCGGTACCAGCTATGTTCCAGGCGCCAAGCTTGGGGGGCAGGACATGGACAGGACAGGCGAGGCGGAACGGCCCTGGCTGGACCATTATCCTTTTGGCGTGGACTGGACCGCGCCGATGCCATCCGCCCCGCTCCATACCATGCTGGAACAGGCCGGCGCCCGCTTTGGCGCCCGGCCGGCCTTCGACTTCCTCGGGCGGCGCACGACCTGGGCCGAGGCGGCGGTGACGGCGATGCGGCTGGCGGCGGGGCTGCAGCGGCTGGGATTGCAGAAGGGCGACCGGGTCGGGCTGCTGCTGCCGAACTGCCCGGCCTATCCGCTGCTGTATTTCGGGGCGCTGCAGGCCGGGCTGGTGGTGGTGAACTTCAACCCGCTCTACACCAAGCGGGAGCTGGAATATCAGGCGCGCGACGCCGGGATCAGCATCCTGGCGACGCTGGACCTGCAGGCGACCTATCCCAAGGCCGCGGCCCTGCTGGAGGCCGGCGTTATGCCGCGCATCCTGGTCTGCCCCTTCGCCGACATGCTGCCGGGCAGCAAGCGTGCGCTGTTCCGGGTGTTCAAGCGCCGCGACCGCGCCCGGCCGCCGCGGGATGCCGGCCATGTCTGGTTCGACGACGTGGCGGCCCCTGGACCCCCGCCCACCCCCGTCGAGATCAACCCGGCGCGCGACGTCGCCGTGCTGCAATACACCGGCGGCACCAGCGGCGTGCCCAAGGGCGCCATGCTCAGCCACGCCAACCTTTATGCCAACGCCGCCCAGGGCGTCCTGTGGTTCAAGGACACCCGCCCAGGTGAGGAAAGCGTGCTGGCCGCACTGCCGTTCTTCCATGTGTTCGCGATGACAACCGTGATGCTGTTTGCCGTCCATGCCGGCGCCGAGATCATCATGCTGCCGCGGTTCGAGTTGAAGGGCGCCGTTGCGGTCATCGGCCGGCGGCGGCCGACCTTCATGCCCGGCGTGCCCACCATGTTCAACGCCATCGCCAACTACAAGGGCCATGCCGACCTCACCAGCATACGCTTCTGCATCAGCGGCGGCGCCCCGCTGCCGCCGGAAGTAAAGGCGCGGTTCGAGGCACGGACCGGCTGCGTCGTCGTCGAGGGCTACGGCCTGAGCGAGACCAGTCCCTGCGTCATCTGCAACCCGCCCGGTGGCCTGAACAAGACGGGCACCATCGGCCTGCCGATGCCCCGGACCGAGGTCGAGCTGCGCGATCCCGCCGACCCCATGCGCCGGATGCCCCAGGGCGAGCACGGCGAGGTCTGCATCCGCGGCCCGCAGGTCATGCTGGGCTACTGGAACCGCCCGGAGGACACGGCCGCCTGCACCACGCCGGACGGCTTCTTCCGCACCGCCGACATCGGCGTCATGGACGCCCAGGGCTACTTCAGCATCGTGGACCGGATCAAGGACCTGATCCTGGCCGGCGGCTACAACGTGTATCCGCGCATCGTGGAGGATGCGGTGTATCAGCACTCCGCCGTGGCCGAGTGCACGGTGATCGGGGTGTCCGACGAGTATCGCGGCGAAACGGTGAAGGCCTTCGTCGTGCTGCGGCCCGGCACGGTGCTGACAGCGGAGGAGCTGCTGGCCTTCTTGAAGGATCACCTGTCGCCCATCGAGATGCCTAAGCACATCGAGTTCCGCGACAGCCTGCCTAAGACGCTGATCGGCAAGCTGTCGAAGAAGGAGCTAGTGGCCGAGGAACGGGCAAAGCAGGCAGCCACCGCCAACGGCATGACCGCAACGGCTTCTGCTCCCTCTCCCTCCGGGAGAGGGCCGGGGTGAGGGGATCTTGGCTGCGGAGCGAGGCGCTGCCCGCCCCGGCGGCACCAAAACCTTCTTAGAACAGAACGGCGCACGAAAACCTCCAACCCCAACCCTCTCCCGTAGGGAGAGGGAGCAGCACCCGCCTTGACGCCCATCCCGCGCCCCCTTACGTAAACGTCAGCATCCTAACCGGAGCGTGACGGTTGGCAGAACTTTTCACCATCGGCGAGCTTGCCTCGGCCTTCACGCTGTCCCCCCGCGCCATACGCTTCTACGAGGACCAGGGCCTGCTGGCGCCCGAGCGCGTCGGTGCCCAGCGCGTTTACACCAAGCGGGACCGCGCCCGGCTGCAACTGATCCTGCGCGGCAAGCGCCTGGGCTTTTCCCTCGCCGCGATACGCGAGTTCCTGGACCTGTATGACGCCGACCGCACCAAGCATCTCCAAATGGCTGCCCTGTTGGATCGCACCCGCGCCCGCATCACGGAGCTGGAGCAGCAGTTGGAAGACATCACCGTGACCCTGGCCGAGCTGCGCGACATGGAGGCCGAGGTCGCCGCCTACACCGCGGCAGGCGCCCCCGGCCACCCCGCTCCATCCCCTGCCAGCCCCACCCACGACGCCAAGAGGACCGACGCATGACCCAAGCCGTGATCGCCGGCTACGCCCGCTCCCCGTTCACCCCGGCCGGCAAGGGCGCGCTGGCCCGTGTCCGCCCGGACGACCTGATGGCCCAGGTGGTCCGCGCGCTGATCGAGCGTACCGGCGCCAAGCCGGAGGACATCGAGGACATCATCATCGGCTGTGCCTTCCCGGAAGGCGAGCAGGGCTTCAACATCGGCCGTGTCACCGGCTTCCTGGCGGACCTGCCGATCACCGCTGCCGGCAGCCAGGTCAACCGCTGGTGCGGCAGCAGCATGACGGCGGTGCACATGGCGGCGGGCGCCATCGCAGCCGGAGCCGGGGAGCTGTTCGTATGCGGCGGCGTCGAGAGCATGAGCCGGGTGCCGATGCTGGGCTTCAACCCCGTGCTGAACCCGCGCCTGCAGAAGGAAAAGCCGGACAGCTACGTCGGCATGGGCATGACGGCGGAGAACCTCGCCCAGCGCTACCAGATCGGCCGCGAGGCGCAGCAGGAGTTCGCGGTCACCAGCCAGCACCGCGCCGCGGCGGCGCAGGCGGGCGGCCACTTCGCCGACGAGATCGTGCCGATCACCACCAAGGGCGGCACCGTGGACCACGACGGCTGCATCCGGGCGAAGACCGACCAGGCCGGGCTGAGCGGCCTCAAGCCGGCGTTCCTGGCGACCGGCACGGTCACCGCGGGGACCAGCTCGCCGCTGACCGATGGTGCCTCGGCGGTGCTGGTGTGCAGCGCGGACTACGCGGAAAAGAACGGCCTCCGCGTGCTGGCGCGCATTGCCAGCATGTCCGTCGCCGGCTGCGCCCCGGACGTGATGGGCATCGGACCCGTGCCGGCGGCGCGCAAAGCGTTGTCGCGGGCCGGGCTGGAGATGGGCGCGATGGACGTGATCGAGCTGAACGAGGCGTTCGCCGCCCAGGCCCTGGCCGTCGAGCGCGACCTGATGATGGACCATGCCAAGGTGAACCTGGACGGCGGCGCCATCGCCCTGGGCCATCCGTTGGGAGCGTCGGGCGCACGAATCACCGGCAAGGCGGCATCCCTGCTGGCCCGCACCGGCGGCAAGCACGCGCTGGCGACCATGTGCGTCGGCGGCGGCCAGGGCGTCGCCACCATCCTGACGCGGGCCTGAGCGCCATGGCGATCGAACGTTGCGCCGTCCTCGGCGCCGGGCTGATGGGCAGCGGCATCGCCGCCCACCTGGCCAATGCCGGCCTCCCCGTCCTGCTGCTGGACATGCCGGCCAAGGAGGGTCCGCGCAGCGGAGTGGCCGCCGCCGCCATCGAGCGGCTGAAGAAGGCCGACCCGCAACCGCTGATGACCCTGGATGCGGCCCGGCTGATCACCCCGGGCAACTTCGACGACGACCTGGCGCAGTTGGCCGGCTGCGACTGGATCATCGAGGTGATCGTCGAGAACCTGGAAGCCAAGCGCGCCATCTACGACCGCGTGGACGCCGTCCGCAAACCCGGCAGCATCATCAGCAGCAACACCAGCACCATCCCGCTGCGATCCCTGGCGAAAAAGCAGTCCCCGGCATTCCAGGCCGATTTCTGCATCACCCACTTCTTCAACCCGCCCCGCTACATGCGCTTGCTGGAGCTTGTCACCGGCCCGGCCACCCGGCCCGAGGTCACCGCCGAGTTGACCCAGCTTTGCGACATGCGGCTAGGCAAGGGCGTCGTCCACTGCAAGGACACGCCGGGCTTCATCGCCAACCGCATCGGCACCTACTGGATCACCTGCGCCGTCAACGAGGCGATCGAGCGCGGCGTCCCCGTGGAGGAGGCCGACGCCGCCCACCGCCCGATGGGCATCCCGAAGACCGGGGTATTCGGCCTGGTGGACCTGGTGGGCCTCGACCTGATGCCGCTGGTCGCAATGTCGCTGCTCTACAGCCTGCCGCCCAACGACGACTTCCGCCGCATCTTCAAGGCGCATCCGTTGCTGACCCGCATGATCGCCGAGGGCAGCACGGGGCGGAAGGGCAAGGGCGGCTTCTACCGCCTGAACAAGGCGCGGGCGAAGGAGGCGATTGACCTCACCACCGGCGAATACCGCCCAGCTACCACGCCCAAGCTGGACGCCGTGGACGCCGGCCGCCGGGACCTGAGCGCCCTGGCCCGGCATCCCAGCCACATCGGCCGCTATGCCAACGCCGTGCTGGTGCAGACCCTGGCCTATGCCGCCAGCCTGGTGCCCGCCATCGCCGACGACATTCCTGCCTTGGATGAGGCGATGCGGCTGGGCTATGCCTGGAAGCACGGCCCGTTCGAGCTGATGGACATGCTGGGCACGGACTGGCTGGCGGGCGAGTTGCAGGCTGCCGGGCTGCCGGTGCCGCCCCTGCTGGCCCTGGCGGCGGGACGGACGTTCTACCGGGTCGAGGGCGGGCGCCTGGAGTGCCTGACCCCCGCCGGCGACTATGCGCCGGTGCGCCGGAGCGAAGGCGTCATCCTGCTGACGGACGTGAAGCGCGCATCCAAGCCCGTACTGCGCAACGCCAGCGCCAGCGT
Source organism: uncultured Acetobacteraceae bacterium (assembly GCA_964242295.1). Classification (GTDB taxonomy): domain Bacteria; phylum Pseudomonadota; class Alphaproteobacteria; order Acetobacterales; family Acetobacteraceae; genus DASWOJ01. The sequence continues at coordinate 6,796 of CAXTDP010000191.1, forward strand.
GTGGGACATCGGCGACGGCGTGCTGTGCTTCGAGTTCACCAGCAAGATGAATTCGCTGGACCCCGACATCCTGGGCCTGCTGGGCAAGGCCGTCGGCCTGGCGGCGAAATCCTACCGCGGCATGGTGATCTACAACGAGGGCGACAATTTCTCGGTCGGCGCCAACCTGGGCATCGCCATGTTCGCCGCCAACGTCGCCGCCTGGCCGGTGATCGAGCAGCAGGTCGCGGGCGGCCAGGCCGCTTACAAAGCGTTGAAGTATGCCCCGATCCCCGTCGTCGGCGCGCCATCCGGCATGGCGCTGGGCGGCGGATGCGAGATCCTGCTGCACTGTTCCGCCATCCAGGCGCACAGCGAGACCTACATGGGGCTGGTGGAGGTCGGCGTCGGGCTGTTGCCGGGCTGGGGTGGCTGCAAGGAGTTGCTGGCCCGCTGGCAGGCCAACCCCAAGCTGCCGCGTGGCCCGATGCCGGCGGTGGCCAAGGTGTTCGAGGTCATCTCGACCGCCCAGGTCAGCAAGTCGGCGGCGCAAGCCGCGGGCCTGGGTTTCCTGCGGCATACGGACGCGGTGACGATGAACCGCGACCGGCTGCTGGGCGATGCGAAGGCGAAGGTGCTGGCGCTCGCCGAGGGCTATCAGCCCCCCAAGCCCGCCGAGTATCGCCTGCCCGGCCCCGGCGGCCGCGTGGCATTGGATCTGGCGGTGGACGGCTTCGCCGCCCAGGGCAAGGCCACGCCGCACGACGTGGTGGTGTCCAAGGCCGTCGCCCGCGTGCTGACGGGCGGCGACGCCGACCCGCTGGACACCTTGACCGAGGACGATGTGACGGCACTCGAACGGCAAGGCTTCATGGCGCTGGTCCGCAACCCCGCAAGCCTGGCCCGCACCGAACACATGCTCGCCACCGGCAAGCCGCTCAGGAACTGACCTTCTCCCTCTCCCTCCGGGAGAGGGCCGGGGTGAGGGGGGCTTGGCTGCGGAGCGGGGCGCCGCCTGTGGAAGCGGCACACCACCCCGCACCGGCAAGGTCCGCGCCCCAAGACCCTCTCACCCCAACCCTCTCCCGCAGGGCGAGGGAGCAACACAGCCTGCCTCCCACTAAAAGGGACACCAATCCATGGCCACCTACACCGCCCCCCTCCGCGACATCCGCTTCTGCCTGCACGAGCTGCACGACAGCAGCGCCCTGACCCAACTCCCCGGCCTGGAGCAGGCCACCCCCGACCTGGTGGACGCCGTAATCGAGCAAGCCGCCAAGCTGTCGCAGGAGGTGCTGTTCCCCCTCAACCTGTCCGGCGACAAGGAGGGCTGCACCTATGAGAACGGCGTCGTCCGCACGCCCGCCGGGTTCAAGGATGCCTACAAGCAGCTCGTCGAGGGCGGCTGGACCTCGCTCACCTGCGACCCGGCCTATGGTGGCCAGGGCATGCCCATGCTGGTCGGCACCGTGTTTGAGGAGATGGTGAGCAGCGCCAACCTGGCCTTCGGCATGTATCCCGGCCTGTCGCACGGCGCCTACCGGGCCATCCACGCCCATGCCTCCGACGAGCTGAAGGCCGAATACCTGCCGCGCCTGGTGGATGGCACCTGGTCCGGCACGATGTGCCTGACCGAACCCCAGTGCGGCACCGACCTCGGCCTGATCCGCACCAAGGCGGAGCCGGGCGACGATGACAGCTACCGCATCACCGGCACCAAGATCTTCATCAGCGCCGGCGAGCACGACCTCACGGAGAACATCATCCACCTGGTCCTGGCGAAGCTGCCGGGGGCGCCTGCAGGGACCAGGGGCATCAGCCTGTTCCTGGTCCCAAAATTCCTGCCCACCACGGACGGCAAGCCCGGCCCGCGCAACGGCCTGATGTGCGGCAGCATCGAGCACAAGATGGGCATCCATGCCAACGCGACCGCCGTGATGAACTTCGATGGTGCCAAGGGCTGGCTGGTCGGCCCGCCCAACGCCGGCATGAAGTGCATGTTCACCA
>CAXTDP010000192.1:0-8781 GCA_964242295.1 uncultured Acetobacteraceae bacterium
ATCTTCGCCATCTTCACCAGCCAGGCCTGGAACATGGCGTTCAGCCTGTATCAGTCGCTGAAGTCCATCCCCGCCGACCTCGACGAGGCGTCCCGCAGCTACCGCCTGAGCGGCTGGCAACGGTTCTGGCGGCTGGAGGTGCCCTTCGCCATGCCCGGCCTGGTGTGGAACACCATGATGTCCATGTCCGGCGGCTGGTTCTTCGTGGTTGCCAGCGAGGCCGTGAGCGTCGGCGACTCGACCTGGAAGCTGCCGGGCATCGGCAGCTACGTGGCGCTGGCGCTGGAGCAGAAGGACATCGGCGCGGTGTTCTGGGCGATCCTGGCGATGCTGGTCGTCATCCTCGCCTACGACCAGTTGCTGTTCCGCCCGCTGGTGGCCTGGTCGGCCAAGTTCCGCTTCGAGCTGACCTCGGCGCAGGACGTGGAGGACCCCTGGGTGCTCAAGCTGCTGCGCCGCACCCGGCTGCTGCGGGCGGTGTCGGGCATCGTCGGCTCGGTGTTCGACGCCTTCGGCGGCCTGCGCCTGCAATTCCGTGCGGGGCCGCGGCTCAGGACGGCGCGGCCGGCCTCCCCGCTGGGCGACGCGCTGTTCATCGCGGTGCTGGCCGCGGCGGTCGCGTTCGCCGCATGGGAGATATGGCGCTTCGTGTCGGCGTCGCTGACCCTGTCCGATCTGGGGGAGGCGGTCGGCCTCGGCCTCATCACCCTGCTGCGCGTGGTGGTGCTGATGATCCTCGCGACGCTGGTCTGGGTGCCGGTGGGGGTGTGGCTCGGCCTGCGCCCGGCCTGGGCGCGGCGGGCGCAGCCGCTCGCGCAGTTCCTGGCGGCGTTCCCGGCCAACCTGTTCTTCCCGGTGTTCGTCGGCGCCACGGTCTACTTCAACGGCAACCCCGACATCTGGCTGACGCCGCTGATGATCCTGGGGACGCAGTGGTATATCCTGTTCAACGTCATCGCCGGCGCCAGCGCCTTTCCGGGCGACTTGCAGGAAGCGTCGAAGAACTTCCAGGTCGGCGGTTGGCTGTGGTGGCGCCGGGTGATCCTGCCGGGCATCTTCCCTTATTACATCACCGGCGCGATCACGGCGTCGGGCGGGTCGTGGAACGCCGCCATCGTGTCGGAGGTCGCGGTCTGGGGTCAGGACAAGCTGCAGGCGCACGGCCTCGGCGCCTACATCGCGCAGGCCACCGCGGACGGCGCCACGCCGAAGGTGGTGCTGGGCGTCGTCGTGATGTCCAGCTTCGTGTTGTTGTTCAACCGGTTGCTGTGGCGCCCGTTATATGCGTTCTCCAACCGACGCCTGACCTTGTAACCCGCCACCCTGTAACCCGCCCGGACCGGAGGCCGCGCCCATGGACCAAACCGTTGCCGCCGACGCCCTCCTGCAGGTGCGCGCCGTCCGCCAATCCTACCACAAGGACAGCACCGCCGACCTGGTGGTGCTGGACAACGTGGACGTCTCCATACGCAGCGGCGAGATCGTCGGGCTGCTGGGCCGGTCCGGCTCCGGCAAGTCCACCTTGCTGCGCATCATCGCCGGGCTGCTGCTGCCGACGTCCGGCGACGTGACCTGGCGCGGTCGCCCGCTGCATGGCCCGGCGGACGGGGTGGCGATGGTGTTCCAAAGCTTCGCGCTGTTCCCGTGGCTGACGGTGCAGGAGAACGTGGAGCTGGGACTGGAAGCCCAGGGCGTCGTCCGGCGCGAGCGGGAAGACCGGGCCGAGGCCGCCATAGACCTGATCGGCCTTGGCGGCTACGAGAGCGCCTATCCCAAGGAATTGTCCGGCGGGATGCGCCAGCGCGTCGGCCTCGCCCGCGCGCTGGTGGTGCATCCCGACCTGCTGCTGATGGACGAGCCGTTCAGCGCGCTCGATGTCCTGACGGCCGAAACCCTGCGCACCGACCTGATTGACCTGTGGAGCGACGGCAAGCTGCCGGTGAAGTCCGTCCTGATGGTGACGCACAACATCGAGGAGGCGGTGCTGATGTGCGACCGCATCCTGGTGTTCAGCAGCAACCCAGGCCGTGTCGCCAGCGAGCTGCGCGTGCCCTTCCCGCATCCGCGTAACCGGCACGATCCGCAGTTCCGCCAGATGGTGGACGACATCTACGCCCTGATGACCCGGCGGGCGCCCGCCCAGCGCACCGCCGTACCGGCGCCGGCGACGCTGGCGCTGCAACTGAACCCCGTGAGCACCAACCTGCTCGCCGGCCTGGCAGAGACCCTCGCCGCCCCGCCCTACAAGGGCCGCGCCGACCTGCCCGCCCTGGCCGGCGCTTTGCAGCTAGAATTGGACGACCTGCTGCCGATGGGTGATGCGCTGCAACTGCTGGGTCTCGGCGTGCTGGAGGAGGGCGACCTGCGCCTGACCGACCAGGGCCGCCAGTTCGTCGAGGCGGAAACCGACGCGCGCAAGCAGATCTTCGGCCAGGCTCTACGCAGCAACGTGCCGCTGGTGGCGCAGATCCGCCACGTGCTGGACGAGCGCTCGAACCACCGTGCCGCCGCCGTCCGCTTCCGCGACGAGCTGGAGGACTTCATGTCCCCGGACTACGCCGACGAGACCCTGACGACCGCCATCGCCTGGGGCCGGTATGCCGAGCTTTACTCATACGACGAGGAAGCGGACCAGTTCTTCCTGGACGAGGAGGAATGACGCGCCGCCAGCCTTCCGCGCCTATATCGTAATGATCTAGACGTCCGGTTAAGCCTTATCGTCCATGCTTCGTTCCATCGGGCCGGTGCTCGATGGAAAGGACTGCGGCGATGAGGAAGAAGTTATCAATAGTTGTGGCAGCCTTCTGTGGCGCGGCGTTATGTGCCATCGCGCCGGCACAGGCCACTCCGGTGAATGCGACGGTGCCGGTCGCATTGTTCAACGTGGACCTGCTGGACGGCACTGACCTGTCGAACACCACTGGCCTATACCTCGACCTCGGCGTCACCACCGCCCGGGGCGCCGGCGACTTCCGCCTGGTCCCCGCCGTCACGGCGGTCGTGGTCAACGGACCGCTCTACCTCTACTCGGCCCTCGGCGGACTGAGCGACGCCGCGTTCTCGTTCAGCGTCGTCGGCTACGGCACCTTCGTTGAAACGGCTGCGCCACGCATCCTCAACGCCGGTCTGACGGCCACCTCGACCAGCATCGAGGCTTACCTGCTCGGCATCTTCTCCCCGGCGGGAGCGCTGGGCGGTTTCACCCCAGGGTCGGCAAGCTTCGATGTCAGCTTTACCCGCAGCGCCGCCACGAACGACGCCAACAACGAGCAGGTCGCATCCACCAGCGGCAGCGGCACCCTGGCGTCGCCGCCCGCGGTGCTGCCGGTGCCTGAGCCTGCGTCGCTGCTCCTGCTCGGGCCGGCATTGGTCGGGATGGTGGTCCGCAACCGCCGCGCGCCGCGATCGGCGTAGCGGCTACTTCTCCACGAACGCCTTTTCGATGACGTAGGTGCCGGGGGCGCTGCTGCTGCCCTCGGCGAACCCGCGACCGTCCAGCAGGGCCACCATGTCGGCCAGGAAAGCGGGGCTGCCGCACAGCATCATGCGGTCATCCGCCGGGCTGATCGGCGGCAGGCCGAGGTCGCCGGTCAGCTTGGCGGAGTCCAGCAGGGTGGTGATCCGGCCCTGATGGCGGGATGGCTCGCGCGTCGTCGTGGGATAGTACACCAGCTTGCCGCGCACGGTGTCGGCCAGCAGCTCGTCGTCCTGTAGCCGGGCGACGACCTCCTCGCCATAAGCCAGTTCCGCCACCTCGCGGCAGCCATGCACCAGCACCACGCGCTCGAAGCGGTCATACACGTCGGGGTCCCTGGCGATGCTGGCGAACGGCGCAAGGCCGGTGCCGGTGCCCAGCAGATAAAGGCTGCGGCCCGGCACCAGGCTGTCCTGCACCAGCGTGCCGACGGCCTTGCGCCCGACCAGGACCTGATCGCCCTCCTTGATAAGCTGCAGTCGGCTGGTCAGCGGGCCATCCGGCACCTTGATCGAGAAGAACTCAAGCTGCTCGTCGTAATGGGGGCTGGCCATGCTGTAGGCGCGCAGCAGCGGCTTCCCGTCCACGGGCAGGCCGATCATGGTGAACTGGCCCGACAGGAAGCGGAACGCCGGATCGCGCGTGGTGGTGAAGCTGAACAGCGTCGGCGTCCAGTGGCGGACGCCGGTGACTGTTTCGTGCAGCAGGTTGGACATGGGTGGACCTCGGCAGGGCCGGTGCGCGGCAGGACGTGTGCAGGAATGACGGGCTTAGAGCCTGATATCAGGTCCTTTGGCAACCATGGCGGCATATGGCAACGCGGTTCAGGGCAGGCCGCCGCTCCGTCCCGGGTGAAGGCCCGGGCCAAGAACCGGCGGCGCTGACCACACGGCCTCATCCCGGACATCTGGTTGCGGACTGCCTCCGAACACCCCACAGTTGCCGCACTGCGGGAAGGTAGGTTCTGCATGGCTCGGAGAACAGGTCTGGCCAAGGCGGGCGCGGCGCTGGCGATGATGGCCGCCGCCTCGTGCGCGCAGGCGCCGCCATCCGCGATCCTGGATGCCGGCAAGATGTCGTCCATCGTGGTTGGCCGTTCCTCCCGGACCGACGTGTTCATGGCATTGGGGCGCCCGACCCGCACGCAGCAGGGCCTTGGCGGCGAGAGCTGGGTTTATGAGGCTAGAACCGACGACTCCGGCAGGCAGCGGCTCATGAGCGGAGCGGCGGCGGCGTCCGGGGTGGCTGGCGCCTTCGTACCATACCTGGGGCTTGTCGGCTCGGGCCTCGGGCTGGCGAACGCCTCCGGAAACACGGGGCGGACAGAGCCGGACACGGTCAGCATGACCGTGGACTTCGGGGCCAATGGCCTCGTGCGGGATTGCACCTACAGCAGCACGGCGGTGCCGGCGGGCATGCCCGGCGCGGCGGCCGGGGCTGCAACGCCGCTGGGATGCCAGAAGCCTGATCCCGCCACCCCGTCCCGATCATAACCGGCGTTCCCCGCAGGATACGGGACGCAGCCTCCGCCGGCGCACCGGTCGCATCGCCGGCATGTGCGGCAAAACCAGTATGGTCCGTATGGAGCAGCATCAGGCCGCCCAGGCGTGGGTCGCGGCAGTGCCGGGCGTGTCCCGGCACTGCCGCACGGCCGCCCACGACAGTCGCGTTGGAGAAAAAGCCATGCCGCGTTTGAGCCGTCTCATCCCGCTCCTCGCAGCGCTGCTGGCCACGCTCCCGGCCAGGGCAGCCGACGCGCCACCCGGGTGGGAAGCGGCTTGGGACTTCCTGGTGCAGGATGTGTGCGTAGGCCCCGGGAACCGGGCGATCCCGGGCGTCACGCCGCTGGACGGCGCCGCCGCCTGTCCACGCCGGCGCAAGCTGGCCATCGGCGAGCGCCTGCCCTACCACAAGCGGGACTGGCCCGGCGTCGGCGACCGCGCCGCACACCCCGGCGGCTACCAGGCCAGCGACTCCATCCCCCTGCAAACCCGCCTCGGCCCAGCGGTGCTGCAAACCTTCGATTTCGGCGACGCGCCGCGGCGGTTCGGGACGCTGGACCAGGGCGACGGGGGGCAAGTCGCGTTCTTCACCGCGGGGACGGCATCGTTCGGAGTGACAGAGGATGGCGGCGCCGGCCTCCAGCTATTCATCGGGCCGGGCTGCGCGCCGGACGATGGCTGGGTGGTGGTGGACCGCAGCTTCGCCGCCCAGCCAACCGGCGAAACGCTGGCCCGCATTACCCGGCAGCCCCGCCGTTGCCCGGACCGGATGGGCTACGCCTACACGCGCTGGCGGGTGCAGCCGGTGTCATACCGCACGATGTCCCGTGGTCGCCCCGGCCGCACGGAGCTGCCGACCCTGGTATCCGAGCACTTCGGCGGCAAGACAGTGGCGGACGCCGACCACCTGGAACGGTTTCAGTTCACCCAGGCCCTGGGCTACACCCGCTGGGAACGCTGGCAGAACCTGGCGGTGCATGACCGCTCGGAGGCCCGGACCCAGGCCGCGGCAATGGCCGCGTCCGGCCGGTGCGAGCCGGGGCTGGGTCTGCCCGCCGAGGGACCGTGGGTGATGGTGGATTGCCGGCAATGGACGCAGATCGTGTCCCCTGACAACGCCGGGGGCGACCCGCCCGGTCCCTGGCTGGACCGTCTGCGCAGCAGCCCGGTCACCCACGACCTGTTCGCTCCCTGACGGCGCTGCCTGTCCTTGACACTCGCTGCCGCCAGGCAGATGTGTCATCACAGCAGCGGAAGAGACCGCCCTATGCCTTGGGGGCGGCGCCGACGGAGCAACCGCCCCGGAAACTCTCAGGCACCAGGGACCGCTGCCTTGGCTTGGACTCTGAAAAGTGGGGCTGCACGCCCCTGCCGACCGTGTAAGCCTCTTCCCGGCGCGCGGGAAAAGGCGATACTCTCAGGCCAATGACAGAGGGGGCGCCGGACCGCACCAAGCGGAACAAGGAGCGCCCATGCCTGACACCCACGAGACATTCGCCACCGCCCCCGCCGTCGTCACTGCCGATCCATCCCACCCCAGCATCGCGGTGATCGGCGCCGGGATCACCGGCGTCACCACCGCCTACAACCTGGTCAAGCGCGGCTGCCGGGTGACGCTGTTCGACGCCCATCCCTACGCCGCCATGGAAACGTCGTTCGCCAATGGCGGCCAGCTATCCGCCAGCAACGCCGAGGTGTGGAACTCCTGGGCCACGGTGTTCAAGGGCTTGAAGTGGATGTTCAAGCCCGGCGCCCCGCTGCTCGTGAGCCCCAGGCCGTCCTGGCACAAGCTGTCCTGGATGGCCGAGTTCGTCGCCGCCATCCCGCACCACGAGGAGAACACGGTCACCACCGTGCGCCTGGCCATCGAGGCCCGCGCCCACCTGCAGCGCATGGCGGACGAAGCCGGCATAGACTTCGACCTGGAGGAGCGGGGCATCCTGCACTTCTACAAGACCAAGGACGATTTCGACGCCGCCGCCGAGGTGACGGCCCTGCTGGCCAAGGGCGGGCTTGAGCGCCGGGCCGTGACGCCGGAGGAAATGCACCACATCGAGCCGGCGCTGCAAGGCGAGCTGTATGGCGGCTGGTTCACCCCCTCCGACTTCACCGGCGACATCCACAAGTTCACCGTCGGCCTGGCCGCGGCCTGCGAGCGGTTGGGCGTGGTGATGCAGATGTCCACCCACGTCTCCGCCGTCCAGCCCGGCGACGACAGCGTGACCATACGCCACCATTCCACCGAACCGCAGGGCAACGGCGCCCCCGCGCCGGAGCAGGAAAGCCGCTTCGACAAGGTCGTGGTATGCAGCGGCATCCTGTCCCGCGACCTCGCGCACAGCATGGGCGACCGGGTGAACGTATATCCGGTCAAGGGCTACTCGATCACCGTGAGCCTGCCGGAGCCGGCGGACCAGGCAGCGGCGCCGTGGGTAAGCCTGCTGGACGACAAGGCGAAGATCGTCACCAGCCGGCTCGGTCAGGACCGGCTGCGCGTGGCGGGCACCGCGGAGTTCAGCGGCAACAACAAGGACATACGCGCCGAACGGATCGCGCCGCTGGTGCACTGGTGCCGCGAGCACTTCCCGGGCATGAGCACCCGGCAGGCGGTGCCATGGGCCGGGTTGCGCCCGATGATGCCGGACATGATGCCGCGGGTGATGCAGGGTCGGAACCCGCGGGTGTTCTACAACACCGGGCACGGCCATCTCGGCTGGACGCTGTCGGCGGCGACGGCGGACGCCGTGGCGGCGCTGGCGACGGCGCGGGCGAACGTAGGGTAGGGCAGGGCGGTCAGGCGTTCCAGGGATTGAGGACCGGGACGCCGGACGCCTTGAAATCAGCGACGTTGCGGGTCACGACCGTCATGCCGTGGACCAGGGCGGTTGCGGCGATCATGGCATCTCGCTCAGGTTGAGGGTCGGGGACATACAGCCGGGCGCACCGTCGGGCGATGATGGTATCAATTGGCAGGATACGGCTGGCAAAGGTTGGAAGAAGCCTGTCTTCAAGCCAGCCTCGCAGCACCGCACCTTGCGCCGGGTCGCGCCGCCTTATCAGCAACGCCCCCAACTCGATCTCCATAACAGATCAACCGCGCGCGGGGCGCGCACCATCATGGCAAGGAAATCAGGCACTTGACCAGTGCCTGGGGTGACGCTCAGGTGCTATTTCCGTAGCAGTGATGACGGATATGAACGTGACGCCGGGCGGGATGGACGCCTCCCAGGCCGCAACGTTGTGGTTTGCCCTGCCCGACTGTACCTTGCGGATTTCGGACACGACATTGGTGTCCAGGAGATAGCTCAGGAGAAATCAGCCGGCTTGAGGATCAAGTTCATGCGCGGTGGGTCAAAGTCGATGTCCCCGGCGCCTGGATAGGCAAGCAGTTCGCCGAGGCTGGCCTGTCCGCCTGCCAACCTGTTGTACTCCTCGATAGTGAGCAGCACATGCGCCGGGCGTCCCCGGTCAGTGATGAAGACCGGACCATCCGCTGCCGCCTTCTTCGCGCGACTGGTGTCCTGATTGAACTCACGGCTTGATAACGTGGTAATCGGCATATGCGGCTCTCCTTTGTAGTTACGTTGCTACATATCTAGTGCGCTTGCAAGGATGGAGGGGGCTGCTGCCAGGGTTCCATGCTGCCTGCCTGGCAAGGTAGCCACCCCTTGCACTCGGCAGGTTGCCACACCGCCCCTGGCCCCCACACCGCCAATCGCCTACTCCTCCACCCATGGACCTCGCCACTCTCCCGCCATCCCGCATCGTCACCATCGCCCGCGCCGCCCGCGCCCGGCCGGACAC
>CAXTDP010000193.1:0-2153 GCA_964242295.1 uncultured Acetobacteraceae bacterium
GACGAAGAAGATCATGATCGTCCCGTGGGCCGAGAAGATCTGGTCGTAGTGGTGGGGAGGCAGGTAGCCCGCAGCGCCGCTCGTTGCCAGCGCCTGCTGCGAGCGCATCATGATGGCATCGGTGAAGCCGCGGATCAGCATGACGAGCGCCAGCAGCGTGTACATGACGCCGATGCGCTTGTGGTCGACGGAGGTGATCCACTCGCGCCAAAGGTAGGGGAAGTGGCCTGCGAACACGACCCAGCCCGCGGTGCCGAGCAGGACGAGGCCCACGAGGCCGGCCGCCGCGAGGGCAAGCGCCTAAGCCATGACGACTTCGCCGCCGTCGCCGCCGACCTGGTCCGCCGCGGCGTCACCCGGCCAGAGCGCATCGCCGCCGAGGGCGGCTCCAACGGCGGCCTGCTGATCGCCAACATGCTGACCCGCTACCCCGAGCGCTTCGGCGCCCTGTTCTGCACCATCCCGCTGATAGACATGCGCCGCTACAACAAGCTGCTGGCCGGCGCGAGCTGGGTCGCGGAATACGGCGACCCCGGCACCCCGGACTGGGAAGCGTTCCTCGGCGCGATGTCCGCCTACCACGCCGCCGAGCCGGGCCGCCGCTACCCGTCCATCCTGCTGGCCACCACGCGGCGCGACGACCGCGTCCACCCCGGCCACGCGCGCAAGATGGCAGCCAAGCTGCAGGCCCTGGGCTATGACGCGCTGTTCTACGAACCAGCCGCCGGCGGCCACGGCTACGGCAAGGACAACGCGGAGGTAGCCAGCTTCGCCGCGCTCGGCATGGCGTTCCTCCGCCGGGCAATCGGATGGGAGGCGGCGGAAGCGTGATGCCGCGCATCCCGTGCCGGCACGGCGCGGTGCTGCGGTATGCGCCGTCTCGCCCCCGTCCCTGGCCCTGAGCAGCATAGGGCGTCAACATTCCTCAAACGACAGCACCCGTGATCGCCTGCGGATACGGCACCGTCGCCTGGAACGACGGCCGCAGCATCAGCCCGTCCATGTATCGTCCGAGGTTTGGATGCGTGCCGCGCCAGTCCAGCTCGGGCATCCGCACCTCCAGGTAGCCCAGCACGCTGCCGGCCGCGATGTCGGCGATCCCAAAGGCATCCCGCACCGCATGGGCCTGGTCGCCCACCACCCGGGCGATCTCGGCAATGCCCCCGTGCACCTTGCGCATCTGCCGGGTAATCCACGGCTGGCTGCGCTGCCCTTGCGGCCGCATTCGCTCGAAGAACACCAGCAGGAAGGCATCGCACACCCCGGTCGCCAGCGCGTCCATCCGCTTATGCGCCAGGATGCCGTCGTCGTCCTGCGGCAGCAGCGCGGGCTGCGGATGCTTGCGTTCGATCCATTCCAGGATGTGGCTGCTCTCCCAAACCGTCGAGCCGTCCTCCAGGATCAGCACCGGCAGCTTCTCCAGCGGGTTGTGCTGCGGCAGGCTGGTATCGTCGTTCCACGGCACCTCCGTTTGCAGCTCGAAGGGAATGCCCTTCTCGGCCAGCGCAATGCGTACTTTCCGGGCATAAGGGCTTGGGGTCGCGCTGATCAGCTTCATCTCGCCGCTCCTAAGCAAACCTCTGGAGGCTTGCGCACAGATGATAAAGCTAAGCAGGCCGGGCCAGCCTGCTTAGCACGGGCGCGCCGGCCCACGAGCGTCCGGCGCCGCCGGCATGATGGCAAGTAACGGGCCAAGCGCGCCAGGGCAGGCGAAGCCCAACACAGGCCAGGCGAAGCCCTTGCATCCCGCGTGTCTCCGGGGAAAGCTGGCTCGTGGCCATCGCATCGCAGCCCCTGCCCACCCACGGCGCCCGCATGGCGGCAGAGATCGCCGAGCAGCCCGCCGTGTGGCGTCGCCTGTTGGCAAACCGGGCGGCCATAGCGGCGTTGGCAACCGTCATCGCGGCAGCCCGCCCGCGCTTCCTGCTGTTCGCGGCGCGCGGCACCTCCGACCACGCCGCGCTGTATGCCAAGTATCTCGCCGAGATCGTGCTGCGCCGCCCTGCCGGCCTCGTATCCCCCTCCACCATGACCGCCTACGGCGCCCAGCCCGACATGCGCGACGTGCTCCTGGTCGCCGTCAGCCAGTCCGGCGGCTCCCCCGACCTGCTGCAAACGATAGAGGCGGGTCGGCGAGGCGGCGGCCTGACCCT
>CAXTDP010000193.1:2163-8777 GCA_964242295.1 uncultured Acetobacteraceae bacterium
TAGCCGTCACCAACAACCCCGCCTCGCCGCTGGCCCAGGCCGCGGACCTGCACCTGGACGTCATGGCCGGGCCGGAGCAGGCGGTCGCCGCCACCAAGTCCTACACCGCGCAGCTCCTGGCGCTCTACCTGCTCGTGGACCACCTGCGCGGCGGCGCCGGCAATGCCGCCCTGGCACTCCCCGACGCCGCCGACGCCCTCCTGCAAGACGCCGGCCCGGCGGTTCAGGCCCAGGCCGCCCGCCTCCGCTTCGCCAGCCGCATGGTGGTGACCGGCCGCGGTTACGCCTACCCGACCGCCCGCGAGGCCGCGCTGAAGCTGATGGAAACCAGCTACGTCGCCGCCCAGGCCTTCTCCGGCGCCGACCTGCTGCACGGCCCCTTGGCAATGCTGGACCCGCACGTCCCGGTGCTGGCCGTGGTGCCCGGCGGCATCGCCGGCGCCGCGATGGACCAGGTGCTGCAACGCGTCCGCGGCACCCGCGCCGACCTGTTCGTGGTCGGCAGCGCCGCCGCCAGCGCCGACTGCGTCCTCCCCGAAGGCACCCCGGAGGAGCTGTCCCCCTTGCTCGAAATCCTGCCGTTCCAGCTCATGGCCCTCCACCTCGCCGTCGCCCGCGGCGAGGACCCCGACGCCCCGCGCGGCCTGCGCAAAGTGACGCAAACCCTGTGAGCGCGCTCCCCGCCCCGCACCCCCCGCCAGCCAGGACACGAGACTAAGCCCCATGCGCCCATTGGACCTGTCCATCATCGTCATCTACATGGTCGCCATCGCCGCGGTCGGCCTGCGCCTGTCCGGGCGCCAGTCCAGCGCCGCGGCCTACTTCGTCGGCGAGCGGGACCTGCCCTGGTGGGCCGTGTGCTTCTCCATCGTCGCGACCGAGACCAGCACCCTCACCGTCATCTCCGTCCCCGGCGTCGCCTACCTCGGCGCATTCGGCTTTGTGGAGCTGGCCATCGGCTACCTGCTGGGTCGCTCCCTCGCGGCCTGGCTGCTGCTGCCGCTCTACATGCAGGGCCAGTTGGTCAGCGCCTACCAATACCTCGGCCAACGCTTCGGCCCAAGGCTGCAAGCAGTCGCCTCCGTCACCTTCCTGGTCACCCGCCTGCTGGCCGAGGGCGTGCGCCTGTTCGCCTCCGCCATCCCGATCAAGCTGCTGCTGGACGCCATCGGCCTGCCGACCAGCTACGTCACCATCATCGCGGCGCTATCGCTGGTGACGGTGCTCTACACCTACGTCGGCGGCATACGCGCGGTGATCTGGACCGACGCCATCCAGATGGCGCTCTACATCGGCGGCGCCTGCGTCTGCATCGCCGTGCTGCTCGGCGAGGTCGGGCTGGGCGGCCTCGGCCAGGCCTACGCCGCCGGCAAGTTCCAGGTGATCAACCTGTCGGCGCCCATCCTGACCAGCCCGTTCAACGCCGTGGCCGCCATTCTGGGCGGGGCCGTTTTCTCCATGGCGTCGCACGGGACCGACCAGCTCATGGTGCAGCGGGTGCTGGCCTGCCAGACCCTGGCCGACGGGCGCCGGGCGCTGGTCGGCAGCGCCGTGGTGGTGATGGCGCAGTTCGCGCTGTTCTCCCTGGTCGGCGCGCTGCTGTGGGTCCACCTCGGCGGCAAGACGGTCGCCGAACTGGGCCTGCGCTCCTCCGACGACCTGTTCCCCCGCTTCATCCTCGACGAGCTGCCGCCGGGCCTGTCAGGCCTGCTGATCGCAGGCATCCTTTCTGCCACGATGGGATCGCTGTCCTCGGCGCTGAACTCGATGGCCAACTCCACCGTCGCCGACCTGTGGCGCGCCGTCGGGCGCGGCAGGGACGCCATGGGTGCCCTGCGGCTGTCGCGGCTGCTGACCCTGGCCTGGGCCGTCGTCATGGCCGGCTTCGCCTGCCTGTTCACCGACGCTAAGGGCCAGGTGGTCCTGCTGGGCCTCGGGATCGCAGGCTACACCTATGGCGCCCTGCTGGGAGCTTTCTTGTTAGGGCTGCTGGTGCCCCGGGCGCGCGAGCGAGACGCCATCGCCGCCTTCCTGGCGACGGTCGTTGTAATGACGCTCGTGGTACGCACCTACGCGCTGGCCTTCACCTGGTATGTGCCGCTGGGCGTCATCGTGACGCTGGCGGTGGGCGGCGCCCTGTCCATGACCGCCCAGAGCGGCGATCCTCGGGCTGCCGGATCAAGCAACACCGCACGTTGAAGCCTGGTGCCGGGCGGCCCGGCGCCACGGAACCGTGCCGACCCGCAGGGGCCAGCGGCAATGGCGGTTGGCATGGCCCCTCCCGGCCCGGCCCCCGCCGAGCCTACTTCACCAACGGGCAGCCGCCCTCGCTCATCGGCCGGAAGGCCTTGAACGGCGGCAACCATCTTGTGGTAGTCCCACCGCCCCCGGCTCTCATCCCACCGACACGCCGGAGCGCCAGGCGTTCTACGGCCGCATCAGCCAGCAGAACCTCACCCCCCTGTGGACCTCGCTCGCCACCTTGGTCACCCCCGAGCCCAGCAGTCCCTGCCAGCCCGCATCCTGGCGCTTCACCGACATCCGCGCCGCCATGATGGAGGCAGGCCTCCTCATCACCGCCAAGGAAGCCGAGCGCCGCGTCCTGGTGCTGGAAAACCCCGGCCTGCGCGGACAGCCGCGCATCACCACCAGCCTTTATGCCGACGTGCAGCTCGTCCTGCCTGGCGAAGTCGCCCCAGCGCACCGCCACAGCCAAAGCGCCCTGCGCTTCGTGCTGGAAGGCGACGGCGCCCACACCGCCGTCAACGGCGAGCGCACGGCCATGCACGAAGGCGACTTCGTCAACACCCCGCCCATGGCCTGGCACGACCACGGCAACCCCAGCAACGACCCTGTCTTCTGGCTGGACGGGGTCTTCTGGCTGGACAGGCTGGACATCCCCGTCGTGCAGTTCCTCGAAGCCTCCTTCGCCGGGCACGGCGACAAGGTCGAGCAGCCGGTCACCCTCCCGGTCGGCGACAGCGACGCGCGCTATGGCGCCAACTTGCTGCCGGTGGACCACCCGGGCGGCGGCGGCTCGCCGGTGTTCAACCACCCCTATGCCCGCACGCGCGACGCGCTGGAGCGGATGCGGCGGCACGACGCCTGGAACGCCTGCCACGGCCTCAAGATGCGCTGGCAACCCGGTCACCGGCGGCCACGCCATGGCGACGATGAGCACCTTCGTGCAGTTGCTGCCAGGAGGTTTCGCCACCGCCGCCTATCGCTCGACCGACGCCACCGTGTTCGCGCCCATCGAGGGACAGGGCCGCAGCACCATCACCCGGCGCGCCCTTCCCCGCGCCCCGGGGCTGCCCTGCATTGATGCTTTGAACACCCCAACACCAACCTGCGCTAATGCGAAATGAACCGGTTCAAAACAGGCTTTGGATGCGGTGAAGCTGCAATCGCCTCTTATCCGGCAACTTCGAGGCAACTTTGTAGAACCTGGAACATTTCAATGATCTTCGTACACCTGGAACTATCCAACTTGGAAATCAAATTAACCAGCGTTCCCACTCAAACCTAACATCCCGTGAAGATTCATCGCTGGGGGTAAAGATTAGTCGGGCAATTCCTGAATTTTGCACTTAGGCTAAGATCATCCCGTTCCGATTAGGCGCAAAAGGTGCGTCCTTCTCCGGGTGCATATGGAGCCAACATGACCCATTCGCCAAATGTTAACATCATAACTGAGCACAGCGAGAAGCAGAGCCGTCCGCAACAGCGGCCCTGGCAGGCGGAGAACCTCACCCGTCCCGGCGCATTTGGCACGCTGGAATTCGAGTTCGACGAAAGCATCGGGACGCTCTGGTGCTATATGTCCGCCACCGGCGACCCGCATTTCTCGCCGGCGCTCCTGGCCGATCTCACCAGGGCGCAAGCTGCCGTCCGCGCCGGCGTCCTGCCCGAGCGGTCCGGGCCGGACCCGCTGGTGCGCACCCTGGTGCTGGCATCCCGTACCCCCGGCATCTACAACTTGGGCGGCGACCTCCGGCTGTTCGCCAACTGCATCCAGCAGCAGGACCGGGCACACCTGCGGGAGTATGCCCATCGTTGCGTGGACATCGTCTTCAATCACTCCGAAGGCTGTGGGCAGGGCCTGACGACGGTTGCGCTGGTCCAGGGGCAGGCGCTTGGCGGCGGCTTCGAGGCGGCGCTGTCGGCACACGTGATCGTCGCCGAGCGCAGCGCCCGGCTCGGCCTGCCTGAGGTGCTGTTCAACCTCGTTCCCGGCATGGGCGCCTACAGCTTCCTGTCGCGCCGGCTGGCGCCCGCCGCAGCCGAGCGCATGATCCTCAGCGGCAAGGTTTATACCGCCCAGGAGCTGTATGAGCTTGGACTCGTTGACGTGCTCGCCGAGGACGGGGAGGGCATCGCCGCGGTCAGGCAGCACGTCCGGGAGTTGGACCGGCGCCAGGCCTCGCGCCGGGCCATGCGTCACGTTTGCAACACCGTAAATCCAGTTACCAGGGACGAACTGATCCGGGTGACGGACATTTGGGTCAAAGCTGCGCTGGGTCTCAGGGAAGATGATCTGCGGAGGATGCACCGGCTTGTGGCGGCGCAAAACCGCCTTCGTCCAAACTAAGCCATCCATGCTGCCGGCTGAATTGCTGCTTCCCACAACTTCGCGCAGGGCAATGGGTCCGCTTTGGACATTTATGATTAGCAATGGCTATGGCGTCGTTTGTTTTTTGGAGAGTTAACGTATCGGTCTACAGCCGTTAGCATTTCAGTCCCGCTCCTTGACGGGCTGCCATGAAAACGGCTAAAACTGTGCAAGGTTCAGAGCAGCATCGATCAGCAAAATGTACGCTGTCATCTACTCTGGCCCCAGCGGGGCATTGCCGGCCCTGCTGCGATACTATCGGAGACCCAAAAACGTCTTCTCGGTTCTTGCACGATGCGTTGCAGCAATCTTTGACGACGGAAGGACAAATCGAACGGCATTGAGCGTCGCCGCATCATTGTAGAAGCGGCGACGCCCGGGTTTCCCTGGCGATCTCCAATGGGACGGAAGGGTTCGATCCATGGCCTGTACGAATGGCCTCAAGCGCATCCCCGACACGGGCAAGCTCTGCGGCCAACGCATCAAGCATGTGCTGGCCTTCCCCCCCATGTCCGCGCGCGACAAGCCTTGCAGGGCGCGGCAGATTTATCGCATCGGCTCGGCACCCATGTTGCCCGATGCGCTATACAAGGCGTGGGCCTGTGCGGCGACTGCCGCCATGTCGCCGGATTGCGTGGCTCTGGCCAGCGATGTCCGCAGCCGGCCGGCGTCGGCCAGGAAGTCGCAGATCAGACTCTCAAGGAAGTCGTCCCCCCCAAGGTCGCGCAGTTGGACCATGGTCGCCATATTCACCGCCGGCGCGCCGCTCCAACGGAACCGGGGATGGGCAGCGATGTCCGTCACGGCCGCCACCACCACACTGCGCGCCGCCCCTGGGGGCGTCGCCTCAGCCGCCCCGGTCAGGGCGTCCAAAGCGTCGAGGAGGACTCCCGGCTCGATTGGCTTAAGGATGCACCGGTCCATTCCCGCTTCCAGGCAGCGTCTTTGCACCTCGTTGGTCACGTCGGCAGTCAGGCCGACGATGGGCAGGTGCGGACGGCCAATCGCGCCGAACCGATACAGCTTCGCCGCATCAATGCCGGTCATGACCGGCATGTTCAGGTCCATCAGCACAACGTCGAAGTCTTGTTCGTTCATCGCGTCCAGCGCCTGCTCGCCGTCGCCGACGATGATCGTGGTGTGCCCGGCCCGGCGCAGGACCATGTCCAGGACGCGGGTATTGACCGTATTGTCGTCGGCAACCAGCACGTGCAACCGGCGCGCGCATACCCAAACCGCCTGGTCCCGCAGGGTTGGCGTCAAGGGACTCCTCGCCGCGATGCGCAGCGCCGCCTGCAGGCGCTCGTCAGGCGCATCAGGTGCTACGATGGTCGCGAACTGCTGACGCAAGCTTACTGCCGGCAAGCCGTTGCCCGGGTCGGCCACGAGGATGCCGCCACCGCCGCTGCCGTCCAGGTTACCCGCCTGACAGGACACGCGCAGCCGGCGGCCGGCAGCAGGAAACCTCGGTGTGGGGTCGTTTGGCCCGGCTACCGTGCATCCAAGCCCCTCAAGGCGCCGCAGCTGCGGCTGCAGCGCCGGCATCCCAGCACTTTCGACCACGATCCCGGCGTGGTCGGGATACCGCGCCACAGGGTCTGCCACGCCGATGGGAAGGGTTACCGCAAACGTGCTCCCCTGCCCCTCGCTGCTTTCCAGCACGATCTTGCCGCCATGCAGCGCCACCAGCCGGCTGGTGATGGCAAGGCCCAGCCCCGTGCCGCCGAAGCGGTTGATGATCGTCCCGTCCGCTTGGACGAAGTCGTTGAAGATCCGCTCCCGCGCGTCAGGCGCAATGCCGATGCCTGTGTCGGTCACCTCGATCCGCAGCTCAAACCCGGACCCGGCGCAAGGGGCGACGTCCGCCGCCAGGATGACGACGCCGGACGGCGTGAACTTGACGGCGTTGCTGACCAGGTTGAGCAGTATCTCGCTGAGGTGGCGTGCATCGCCGATGACATCGAGCGGGCTGCGCGACGTGACGTGCAGGGCTGTGCGCAAA
>CAXTDP010000194.1:0-8728 GCA_964242295.1 uncultured Acetobacteraceae bacterium
CGACGGCGTCCGCCACCAGCGCGCCCCCTGCGCCTGGGGCGCTGAAGGGTTGGACGGCGACGGCGGCCTCGGCGCCTTCGGTCCGAAGCTCCGCTGCCACGGCCTCTGCCCCGTCACGGTTGCTGCCGGTGTGGACCAGCACCGCCCGGCCCGGCGCCGCAATCATCCGGCACAGCGCGGCGCCGATGCCGGAGCCGCCGCCGGTGACAACCGTCACGGTCGGGTTCAGGACCGTCGTCAGGTTCGGGGCCGTCATGGAATTGGGCTTGCGTCGGACATGCGAAGCATCGTGACCCGTCGCACCCTGTCACGCCAACTGGACGAGAGAGGAATGCTGACCGCCTCGTGGCAACCAGCCACCGCCAGCTTTGAAGGAGCGGGTTCGAAACGTCATCTCACGGGTCTGCAACCCCAGCCCACTCTGCAACTTAACTGTAACACTGTCCTGCTTGGCAGCGCGCCAGACCCAACAAAGGCCCCAGCCGCGATGCCCGACATCCAGACCTCGACCAACCGCGCCGCCGCTCTCGCCGCGGCGCGCAACGTGAAGATGGCGCGCTCCGCCCAAGCCTATGTCCGTGGCAACACCGCCAAGTTCTACGAGTGGCTGGCCGCCGTCACCGTCGCCTGCCCGGAGGGTCCGCCGGTCTGGATCTGCGGCGATTGCCACCTCGGCAACCTCGGCCCGGTGGCGGACGGCCACGGCAGGGTGGAGATACAGATACGCGACCTCGACCAGAGCGTGATCGGCAATCCCGCGCACGACCTGATCCGTCTGGGCCTGTCGCTGGCCAGCGCCGCCCGCGGGTCGGACCTGCCGGGCATCATCACCGTCCAGATGCTGGAGCAGATGGTGGCGGGCTACGAGGCCGCGTTCACGGCCGACGCCGCGCCGGACGATGCCCTGCCCGATACCGTGCACCTCGTCATGCGGGAGGCCATCGGCCGGTCCTGGAAGCACCTGGCACGCGAGCGCATCGGCGACGCCAAGCCCACGATCCCGCTGGGCAAGCGGTTCTGGCCACTGGACAATAAAGAGCGTGCAGCGGTGGACGCCCTCTTCGCCCAGGACGATGTGCGCCGGGTCGTTGCCTCCCTGCACGGTGCCGACCCGAAAGCCGACGTGCTGGTGCTGGATGCGGCCTACTGGGTCAAGGGCTGCAGTTCCCTCGGCATGCTGCGCTACGCAGTCGTCGCCCGGGTGGGCGGCAAAAGCGGTGAGCTATGCCTGATGGACATCAAGGAGGCCACGGCCGCCGTCGCCCCACGCGCTGCCGGCGCCGACATGCCGCGCGATAATGCCGAGCGCGTGGTGGAGGGCGCCCGGCACCTGGCGCCGCACCTTGGAAACCGGATGCTGGCCGCACGCCTGGGAGGCCGCGCCGTATTCGTACGCGAGTTGCGGCCGCAAGATTTGAAGGTGGAGGTAAACCGGATGACGCAGGAGCAGGCGATGGGAGTCGCCCGCTACCTGGCCGGGGTGGTCGGCCAAGCTCATGCCCGGCAGATGGACCCGCCAGCCCGGCGCCGGTGGGCTGCCGAGTTGAGCCGCCGCAGCAAGACCCTGGATGCGCCGGGCTGGTTGTGGACGACGGTGGTGCAGTTGGTGGCGGCGCACGAAGCGGCCTACCTGGACCACTGCCGGAAATACGCGTTGCAGGAGGCGGCCTGATGCCCGGCTTGTCCTGCCGCTGCTGGCAGCCAATATTGCCTGATGTAGCGACTAGGGAGGCCCGCCCATGCCGGCCAACACGCCCGCATGAGTAGCGTCATCGAGTTTAAGCACCGCAAGGACGACACCTTGTGGGCCGTCGTCGCCCAGGTCGGCCGGGCCAGCCGGGTGGCGGAGATTTTCTCCAGCCGAGAACGGGCGCTGGCGGACCGGGCCTGGCGGGAGCAGCAAATCCGGGCCTATGCCGGGTTGCTGGCAAGCTGCCGGCAACCAGCGCCCAGCTACAGCGTGGCGCCGATCCGCCCGGCGGACCTGCCTCGGGCGTGGAAGCCGCTGCCGGCACTGGGGTTCCTGCGGGGCCAATTCATCTAGGCAGCCGCGGGCCGTCGAGAACCAGGCCACGGTGGCGGTCGTATCCTGCAACACCGGCGCCGGCCGGTCAGTCTATGCTGCCAAGCGCAGCGCCAGCCCGTCCAACTCCGCATAGGCCATGAACACATGGTAGAACGAGCTGGTCGGGATCAGCCGGGACACCGGGGCGCCGGTTTCGTCCAGCTGGTCGGTCCAGGCGCCCGGCAGGCAGTCCTGTAGGTACCGTGTGCCGATGCCGCGCACGGTCGGCGCCACCCGCGCCAGGCCATCCCCGCCGCGCCCGGCCATGGCGACATGGGCCTTCAACGCCTCGGTTTGCGGCCACAGGCGAAAGCTGCGGAGCCGCGGCACACCGTCCCGCCCGATCGCGTCCCACACCAGGCCGGTCCCCGGGTCCACGCCGTGGCGCAGGGCGAAGGCATACAGCCGGTCGGCCTCGGCGCCGGCCTCGCCGCCGGTCAAGCGCTCGTACTGGTCCAGCAGCCAAACCCATTCCAGGTGGTGCCCCGGCTCGACATAGGTGCCGGCATCGCCGGGGGCGGGGGTCCAATCTTCGGCGAAGAATTCTCCGAGCGTGCCGGTCGCCGGGTCGAACAGGTGGCGGCGGAACAGCCCGACCAGCGCGTGGGCATGTTCGGCGTAGTACGGGTCGCCCGAAGTCTCATACAGCGCCAGCACGGCCTCCAGCAGGTGCATGTGCGGGTTCTGCTGCCGTGGCCCGTCTTCCCAGGGCAGGACGTTGCGGTAGCCGGCCGGCGGGTGCGGCATGTGGGCGGCGATCCAGTCCAGGGTGCGGCGGGCACGGACCAGCGGCTCCTCCGACCGGGTCAGGCGGGCGTGCCAGGCCAGGGCGAACAGCACGAAGGCCAAGTCATACAGGTCCGCCGCCGGGTCCAGCATGTCGCCCGCCGGAGACAGCCGCCGCGCCCAGGCGCCGTCGGCACGGGCGCCTTGCCGGGCCATGAAGGCATAAGCGTCCTCAGCCACCGCCCGCCCCGGCGCCCAGCCGAGCAGCGCCGCATGGGAAAAGACGTAAACCTGCCGCGCCTGCACCCGCATCCGCTTGAACGGCACGCCGGACGGCGATCCGTCCAACTGCAGCGATTCGTGCACGCCCAGGCCGGGCGCGTCGTTGCCGGCGCCGGCCCAGAACGGCAGGGCCTGGCCGAACATCCAGCCGCGGAAGGCGGCGTGGGCGCTGGCTACGTCACGGACCCCTGCGAATCCGGCCTTGGTCACGCCGGCACCACCGGCTGGCGCATCCGGGCGACGATGCCGGTCGTGGACTCGCCGGGCACCAGGGACGCCAGCAGCACCCGTCCGCCGGCGGCCTGTACCACGTCCGCGCCGACCACCTGGTCCAAGGTATAATCGGCGCCCTTCACCAGCACGTCCGGCAGCAGGGCGCGTATCAGCTCTATTGGCGTCGCATCGTCGAAGGCGACCACGGCGTCCACGTAGCGCAGCGCCGCCAACACCCGCGCCCGGCCGTCCAGCGGGTTCACCGGGCGCAACGGTCCCTTAAGCCGCTGCACGCTGGCATCGGTGTTGAGCGCCACCACCAGCCGGTCGCACCCGGCCCGCGCCTGCGCCAGCAGGGACACATGGCCAGGGTGCAGGATGTCGAAGCAGCCGTTGGTGAAGCCGACCTGCAGCCCCTGCGACTTCCAGCGCGTCACAAGCGCCTCGATCTCGGGGAGTGGGCGAACGCCGTCCGGCGCGTCTTCTTCGTGGTCCCCGGCGTCCAGTTCCCGCAGCACCTCCTGCACCGTGGCGGTGGCGGTGCCGGGCTTGCTGACGACGACGCTGGCGGCGGCGTTGGCGATGTGCATGGCCTGCGTCAACGTGAGGCCAGCGGCGGCGCACAGGGCCATCGCTGCGATCACCGTATCGCCCGCGCCCGACACGTCGAACACCGCCCGCGCCCGCGCCGGCACGGACTGCACGGCGCCGGAAGCCTCCACGAGCGTCATCCCCTTCTCGGACCGGGTGACGAGGATCGCCTTCGCGCCCGCCTGCGCCCGCACGCTGAGGGCAGCCAGCACCACCGCCTCGGTCGTGTCCACGGCCATGCCGGAGGCGACGGCCAGCTCCTTCAAGTTGGGCGTAATGCAAGTGGCGCCGAGGTAATGGGTGAAGTCCGGCGATTTCGGGTCCACGAACACCGGCACTCCGGCGTCGCGTGCCAGCCCGGCCACCTGCGCCATCAGCCCCGGCGTCAGCGCGCCCTTGCCATAATCCGCCAGCACCACCGCGCCGACCCGGCCGATCCAGGCTCGCACGGCATCGAGCAGCGCCGCTTCCTCAGTGGACGTCACCGGCGCCTGGCTTTCCTCGTCCGCGCGGACCACCTGCTGGTTGGCGGCGATGAAGCGGGTCTTGCAGGTCGTCGGCCGCGACGGCGTGTCCACGGCGGCGGAGATCAGGCGCGGCACCCCGGTCAACAGGCGCCGCACCGCGTCCCCGGCGGCATCCGCCCCGATCAGCCCGGCCAGAACGGCCGTGCCGCCAAGGGCGGCGACGTTGCTGGCCACGTTGCCGGCGCCGCCCAGCATTTCCCGCGTGCCGCGCAAGCGCAGGATGGGCACCGGCGCCTCCGGCGAGATTCGCTCCATATCGCATTGCACGAAGCGGTCCAGCATCACGTCGCCGACGCAAAGGACCGGGACATTGGTGAAGTCCATGGGGAGGAAGTGTTCCGGGTTGGGGCTGCGGCTACTCTTCTGCACCCGCCGCCCGCAGAAAGTCCACAGCGTCGCCCAGGGCAACGAACCGCTCCAGGCCGTCATCAGGGATGCGGACGCCGAAACGGTCCTCCGCCGCCCAGGCCGCGCCAACCAGGGACCACTTCAATCAGGGGCAGGGAGGTGATGCCGAGGTCCTCGCGCCGGCGGCTGCTGCGCGCCATGCGGGCCGGGTCCGCGCCGAGGGTTGCGCACAGGACGCCGGCCAGGGCGGACTGCACCGGGTCCGCTGTTCCGGGGACAGGTTTTTCAGCGGCTACCGATTGCCCAGCCCCGCCCGGTCCGCCCTGTCGTTGCGGTGCGCGCAGCACTGCGGTGCTTCAACGGCGGGAAGCCCGGCCCTTCCGGACCCTGGATCGCCGCGCGGCTAGGGCGGCTCGCAGTGACGGTGGAAGCTGCCTCAACATGTCCAGGTCATGCTGTGGCCCGTACGGCGGCGTCGAGGCGGGCGCATCGCGCCACTTCCACCGCATCGTGCTCGTGTGTCCTGGCTCGTGTGTCCCGGCGAAGTCCTCCGGGAAGCATGCCATGCGGCGGCCCCGGACCGCGGCAGCCGGGCCGTCCGGCAGGTGCAGCAGGCGGTTGGCGGCCCAGGACCTGCGCTGTCTCTTGCGCGTCCGCGTCCGGCGGGGCTGCTGGCAGGTCGCCATCATGGCCTCCAGTGCGTCGGACTGGGTGCCGTGCGGGAACGTCCGGCACTAAATGCCCCGGTTCGGCCGGATCAAGGGACCGGCCAGGCCGCCTGCGCCCGCTGGCGACCAGCAAACGAACATCTGATTTCGCTAACAGAACTCCGATTTTGTTAACGCAATGGTGACGAATCAGGCTATGGACCGCCATGGAGTTGGAGTCACCGGAACGATGCGATATAGTATCAATTGCCGCGGCGTTGCGAATGGTTCCGGTTCCGACGCAACCCTGTGTGCTGGGACCACCGCCAAGCGGGGCCAGCTTGGAGCCAGCCCCGTCCGTTGCAGCAGGCAACGCCGGTCAGCGCGGGGCGACTGCGGCACCGTAGGCGAGGTGCTGCGCCCTATCGTTGAACACCAGGACCTGGGTGTCCATCACCGGGACCCGGCGCCGCAGCCCGGCATAGGCCACCATTCCATCCATGGCGCGCACGGGCAGCGAGTTGGCGGTCATCACCGGTGTCTCGCTGCCGCTGGACGGCAGCAGCCCCGCCAGGCTGGACGCCTGGGTGGCGTTGCCGGTGAACTGCGGGTGCGACTGCGACCAGGTCTCGTTGACAAAGGCGCTGCCGAACGACACCTGCGCCCCGGCGGCATGGGGAAAGGGATTGCCGCTCCCTTCGTTCTCCGCCAGGGCCGGGCTGGCCGCGAGGGACAGGACGGCCAGGGCAACGTGTGCGAACGTGTTCTGGTTCATGATGCTTCTCCTGCGATGGTGCGCCGCCTAGGGTTCGGGACCCATGTCCTGGACGCCGCCGCCATGACCGCCATCTACGGCGCGGCGTTCGGGGACGCCGTGCGCCGCATCACAGGCCCGTGTCACATACGGAACGACTGGGGAGTTGGGCCATGATCACGGCACCAAGGGGACCGGCGCAGGCACTGGAGGCGCTGCCGTTCTTGGCCGGAGCGCCCGTCGGCGCGCTGGAGCGGTTCGCCGCACATGCCCGGTGGATGGACGCCGTGCCGGACGAGGTCGTCGTGGACTTCAACGATGCGACCACCGACGTGTTCTTCGTCGTGCAGGGCGCCGTGCGCGTGCTGCTGCGCACGGCGGACGGGGAACGGACGCAGATCCTGGGCGACTTCGCCGCCGGGCAGATGCTGGGGGAGTTGTCGGCCATAGACGATGCCCCGCGCTCCGCCCAGGTGGTGGCGCTGGTCCGCACCCGGATGTGCTTCGTGCCGGCGCGGGCATTCCTGGTGTTGATGTCCGATGCGCCCGTTGTCTGCCAGCGGCTGCTGCGCATGCTGACGGCGCGCATCCGCAGCCAGAACCAGCGCCTGATGGAGCGCACGGCGTTGCAGACCCGGCCGCGCCTGGCGGCCGAGCTGCTGCGCCTGTCACGGCCGCGCCCGGACGGCACCTGCGCCGTCAGCCCGCCGCCCACGCATGAGGAGCTTGCCGAGCGCATCGGCGCACGGCGCGAAACCGTGTCGCGGGAGTTGTCGGCGCTGTCCCGCGCCGGGCTGCTGCACCGGACACGGGCAGCCTTCGTGCTGGACCAGCCGGGGAGGCTGCGGGCAGAGGCGGACATGGGGTTTGGGCAGCATGGCGGCACCTCGGCGCGGGGATAGGAGCCGCGAGCCGCAAGAAGCCGGGAACGCGAGGGAGCCAGGGAAGTCGCAAAACAGCCGGAAGCGGCCGATCGTGCCGCAGCGGATGCTCAATTTATTTCTCGAGCAATCAACCCACGCGGCGCCGATAACGGCTCGATGCGCTGAATCACCGCGCCCCCAACGTCGTCCGGCACCTAAATCGGGTCAGGGTCCGGGCACACCGGGCACGGTGTCCTGGGCAGCTTCGCCGGACATCTGCCCTATCCCGTTATCACGCGCCGCCCCCGCACTGCCGCCGCCAGCGTCCCATCGTCCAGCACGTCAAGCGCCCCGCCGATCGGCACCCCCTGCCCCACCCGCGTCACCCGCACCCCCGGCGCGGCCTTGGCAATGCGCTCTTGCAGCCAATGCGCGGTCGTTGCCCCGTCCACGGTGGCGCCCAGGGCCAGGATGACCTCCCCAACTCCGCCCGCATCGAGACGGTCCAGCAGGGGCTGCACATTCAGGTCCTCCGGCCCGGTGCCGCCCAGGGCGGACAGGGTGCCTCCCAATACGGCATAAACGCCGCGGTGAACGCTGGCGCGCTCCAGCGCCCACAGGTCGCCGACGCCCTCCACGACGCAGACCAGCGCCCGGTCCCGCCCCGGGTCGGCACAGATGCCGCAAGGGTTGCGGCTGTCCAGGTTGCCGCAGGTGCCGCATGTGCGCACAGCCCGGGCGGCATCGGACAGGGCGGCGGCCAGCGGCAGCATCCGTGCCTCCGGCTGCTGCAGCATACGCAGCGCAGCCCGGCGGGCACTTCGAGGACCAAGGCCCGGCAAGCGTGCGAGCAGCCCAATCAGCCGTTCGACCTCAGGCCCGCCCATGCGGGCCTGGTTGAAAAAGAGTGCCGCTTGCTGCTCCCTCTCCCTCCGGGAGAGGGAGAAGGCACCGCCGGCACTCGATGCTAGAATGGCAGCTTCATCCCGCCGGGCAGCTCCAGCCCGCCGGTCGCGGCGGACATCTCCTCGGCCATCACCGTCTCCACCTTGCGCTTGGCATCGGCGTGGGCGGCGACGATCAGGTCCTGCAGCATCTCGGCTTCCGCCGGGTCCAGCAGCTTGGGGTCCACGGTCAGGCGCCGCAGTTCGCCCTTGCCGGACAGCACCAGCGTCACCATTCCCGCGCCGGAGACTCCCTCGATCTCCATCGCCTCCATCTTGGCCTGCATCTCGGCCATCTTGGCCTGCATCTGGCCGGCTTGCTTCATCAGGCCCGCAAGGTTTTTCAACTGTCGTCCTCCATCATTCCAGCATCTTCGGCATCCAGCGGCGCGAACTCCCGACCGTCCCCGCCGCCGAGGATCGAGGGCTCGTTGTCCACCAACCCGTAGGCATCCGCCCGGCTGTCCGTCACCCGGCTGATCCTGGCGCCGGGAAACGCGTCCAGGATGGCGCGGACCAGCGGGTGCTCGGCGGCGGCGCCACGGCGGGCCTGGTCGGCGGCCTCGCCCTGGTCGTGCAAGGTGGGGTCGCCGGCCTCGCGGGACAACGCGATGGTCCAGCGCGTGCCGGTCGCATCCAGCAGCAAGGCGGCCAGGCGCGGCGCCAAGTCGCGTGGAGCGTCGGGCACGGGCCGTAGCTCGATGACGGGGGGCGCAAAGCGGACAAGGTGGACTTGGTGCAGCAAGGCGCCATGCAGCAACGGTTCCC